>PLGI01000174.1 GCA_003139775.1 Syntrophaceae bacterium
GTCATTCCTTTTTCAATAAGAAAATATGGTTAAAAGTTATAATTTGAAATAGTGTATTTTAATCAAGGTTGACGCTTTGTGGATAACAGGAAGAAGTGCTTATTTAAAACATTATATTAAATTATTTCCAACCTTGACTAATGATCTTAAATCCGACCTGCTCCTGCGGAACTTGAATTGGGCCTTGAGGTGTTTGCTGTAACACATTTACTTGCTGTTTTCGATATTCAGCGGTAATCTCGTAACAATTTAAAAAAGACGAACTTTCAACAAAAGCGATTTTGTAATCTTTTTTAGTTTGTACTGCATTTACTCCAAGTTCATTCTCGGGATTCCACATTTTTCCGAATTCTAATTCTTCATTGTAATTCTCATATAGATCAGTCATAGCCTTCGAGAGGGCATCATTTGCAGCTACAATTGTTTTAATACCTAAATCTTCTTCCGCCTCTTTCCTTCCGATAAGATATTGATGGGAATATAGCTTTTCCGTAAAATAATCGACAATCTTCTCAATTGCATCTTCTTTTAGCTGAACTTTGTGGCTTTTAAGAAGTCGCTTTGCGAGTATGCGGATAAGGTTGTGTATACGATTTACGTTTCCAAGTGCTAAAGGATGGATTTGCGGGTTCGATTCTATAAATTTTGTAAATATCCCTGAAAGCTCCTCATCTCCTTTAATTCCGAATTTATTCTTTGCCAGGTCAAAATATGCCATCACGTCTTCGACGCTTATTGGAATTCTATTTTGTGGATTTGTCGGGTCGGGAGGATTAAATATATTCGCGGTTGAAGGATCGATGGGTGAAATTTCAGAGAGATTGCTCATAACAATTTCATCAGCACCGAGCGCAATCATTGTTGCGGAACTGTGAGCTTTATAAGGAACCAGCACAGAAAACTTGTCGCAATACTCACGGATCATAGAAACAAGTCTCCACGGGACCATCGTGTCCCCGCCTGAGCTATAGAGAAACAAGTCAATGTTTTTAATTTTACCAATAGCCTGCAGCTGTTTACTCATAAAGGGGATCACATCCATCGCAATCCGTGCATTAAACGGCCCCTGTCGATCACTCGTCAAGTACGTGATCACTCTCGATTCACGCAAGCCCTCAATTTGTTGTATAAGTTTTTTTCTATCCATTTTTTATGGCCCTTTTTCATTTTTAAGTTATCGCCATCTTAGCATTATTTCATGATTTTTCAATTAAAAATAAGTAGAATAATTTCACAAAAAAATAAATTTTTTATTTCATAATAGTGATATTGCCATTTTTATGCTGAATCATAGTTGATAGGAGGGCACAAAGGGAAGAAATTCCTCGATCCCCCAGTCGTCACCCGGCATCCGCCGGGCACAGGGCTGGGGAATGACAGCACTCATAAAGGAATATTTCCTATTGACTTCCAGACTGCTAATTACTACAAAAAGAATAATTCAGGGGAACTAAAAAATGAGAAATCCTGTAGAAGGAAAAGATATTGTTATCATCGGCTCAGGTGTCGGCGGGCTGAGCGCGGGTATTATTTTGTCGCTTTTGAATTTCCGCGTAACGGTTGTGGAAAAAAATCCGCTGCCCGGCGGTTTGATGCGTTCTTACCGTCGTTCGGGATTTGATTGTCCGGTTGGCGTGCACTATGTCGGTGCTCTGGGAGAAAAAGAACCGCTAGGTAAAATGTTCCATGTTCTGGGCATACCGGTTGATGAACTATTTACCCCCATGGGACAGGAAGGCATCATCGACCGTTATATTTTTGATGATTTAATTTTCGATTTGCCCACAAGCATTGACGCGTTGGAAAAAAACTTGAGAAGCACTTTCCCTGAAGACACGGCGGCTCTGGACATAATCATAAAAAATTTGCGCGAAATTTCGAGACGTATGATGGACCCTTCTTTTTTGCTCAATCAGGGCGATCCTTTCCAAAACATGGATTATTATGAATCCATGGGAAAATTATTAGATACCCTGCAAGTCTCTGCAGGATTGCGGGCAGTATTATCCGTGCCCTGTCAGCTTATCGGCGTGCCGCTTAGCGATTGTCCCGTTATTTTCCATCACATGGTTTTGGCCAGCTATTTGTTTTCTTCCTGGAGATTGAAGGAAAGCGGCAGCAAAATGACTGAGGTCTTTGTCCGGAGTTTTCAAGAGTTAGGAGGTTCGCTCATCCTGAATAACGGCGTCAAAAAAATATCGCTGGTTGAGGGCAAGGTGGCCGGAGTAATATTGGAATCAGGGACTAATTTGCCGGCTGATGCCGTTGTTGCCGCCATCCACCCGAAGGTATTGCTTGAATTACTGGATGTAGTTGCCTTACGCCCCTCTTACCGGCAACGCATATCAGAACTGAAAGAAACGGAAGGAGTTATCGCGGTTCAGATAAGCGTGGATTCCGCGGCACATCCCGAAATCAATCATAATATTTACCGGCTCCATAGAAATGAAAACGGTATTATCGAAGATGGAGTGTTTTACCAATTGCGCGGCGGCAATTCCCATGGTTCCAATTTGCTTTCTATTATTACGAAATCATCATACAGTGAATGGAGCCAGTGGGAAAGTACGGTTTCCGGTCGGCGCGGCAAGGACTATGAAGAAAAGAAAATGAGTATAGCCAACAGTCTTCTCCAAAAAGCGCAGGAAATTTTTGGAGACTTGAAAGATGCTCGAATTCTGGATATATATACCCCTCTCACTATCAGGGATTATGTAAATTGCCCTGAAGGCGCCTGCTACGGACTAATGCGCTCGTCACAGCAGTTGCTCAAAGTTGTTTCGTTAAATAATATTCCCATTCCCGGCCTCTGCCTGGCGGGACAAAACGCTTTGGCGCCGGGAGTTTTAGGCAGTATCATGGGTTCTTTTAACGCGGCCAGACAAATTATCGGCGCCGAGAGATTTGCTCAGGAGATTAAGTGGGATGTGTAATCACGGATATGAATCCCAAAGCAAGCTTTGGAAATTTGAGTCTCACTAAATATAAAACATTGAAAAGCAACGCGATATTTGTTAAAAGCGGCATAACTAAATTCAGAAAGCTAAATCCAAATCTATGACACGTCAGGAAATAGAACGCGAAGTTAAAACCATTTTTCAGCGGGAGTTTGAAATCGAAAACCCCGGCATGGATGATGATCTGCGGGAAACATACGAATTCGACAGCATTGATGCCATTGAACTTTTATTGGCGATAGAAGTTTTTTTGGGTTATGAGATTACTCAGGAAGAAAAAAAACAAGCCATAAATATCCGCACGATTAATCAGATTTGCGACTATATTGAAAAGATTGCCCAAACAAGAAAACTTTCACCGGTAGTAAAATAATTTATGGAACGCAGAGTAGTTATTACAGGTTCTTCAGCGATAACGCCTATTGGTCATGGAAAAGATCAAATAGTGGAAAGCCTGTTAAAAGGCACCTCCGGCGTAAAACCATTGCGCGAAGATGAGTTTCTCGGCCGCTATATTCATTCCCGTGTTTATGGGACAGTAGATTATCCTGTTGATTATGATTTCAAAAGAAATCACCGCAAGACCATGGGACCGGTGGCCTATTATGCCTGCCAGGTGGCCAAGGAAGTACTGGAGCAGACGGGGCTCACCGATGATTTTATCACGTCAGGAAGGTTGGGAGTGGCCTTTGGTTCTATTCATGGTTCTCCGACAGTGCAGAGAAATATTTACCGCACCTTTTTTGAAGCTAAAGAAAAATCAGCTTACCAGGGAATCGGAGCTGTTGATTATCTGAAATCGATGGTGCATACAACGGCTGTTAATATCACGAAGATGTTTGGCATTACCGGCCGCGTAATATCTTCGGGAACTGCCTGCACAACAAGCTCTCAGTCAATAGGCTACGGCTATGAGTCCGTCAAATTCGGCATGCAGGACGCCATGCTTTGCGGCGGCGCCGATGAATACGATACAATCACGGTGGCCGTTTTCGATAACCTGCTGGCCTGTTCCACTGCATTTAATTCCGAGCCGCACAGAACTCCCCGTCCGTTTGACAAATTGCGCGACGGGCTTGTGGTGGGGGAAGGCGCGGGCGCGGTAATGCTGGAAGAATATGAATTTGCCAAAAAACGCGGCGCGAAAATCTTAGGCGAAGTCATCGGTTTTGCCTGCAACAACAATGGCGGCGATCTGATTTTGCCGAACTTAAAAGGCATAACCAATACACTCAAACTCGGCGTGGAAAACGCCAAAATTAATGCTCAGGATGTTGATCTGATCAGCGCCCATGCCACCGCCACCAAGATGGGCGACATCATCGAAACACAAGCCATCAGCGACGTCTTTGGCGACAGTCCTTATGTCGTGGGTTTGAAAAGTTATACCGGTCATACGATGGCCGCCTGCGGTGCCATTGAAACAATTATATCTCTTTACATGATGCAGGACGGATTTATCGCGCCGACATTGAATTTGGAAGAAGTTGATGAACGCTGCACAATGATTAAGCACGTGCAAAAAATATTACAGCAACCGGTGAACATAGCGGCCATACAAAATTTCGCTTTTGGCGGCGTCAACACCATCTTGCTGATAAGAAAATTTTCCTGAGATTAAAATGCCTATTGTCCGATTTTTTCAGCGTATAATTGATTTGTTCATAACATTAATTTTGTGGTTTTATTTTGTTTTCGGTTATATGTTTATTTTATTGTTTTTGTATATACCCGCATACATTTTTGCCGAAAACCGCGCCACCGCGCTGCAAAACTTAAACCACGTTCATTTGAAGTGCTTTTTTGCGTTGACACGATTGCTTGTTCCTCGCACAAAATTTAAAATCCCCAAAGATGTGCGGGAAATCCATTCATCCATCGTTGTTTGCAATCATTTGTCCTATCTTGATCCCATTTTGCTCGTATCGCTTTTTCAGCGACAGCTAACGATTGTAAAACATACTTTTTTTCAAGTTCCCATCTTCGGCTGGCTTTTAAAAAATTACGGTTATATTTCCTCCGGCTCCAGCGATATGATCGGACCGGCAATGATTAACAATCTGGAGGCAATCAAGGAACATCTGGCATCAGGAGGAAATTTATTTGTGTTTCCGGAAGGAACCAGAAGCCGTGACGGAAATCTCGCACCCTTCAATAAGGGCGTTTTTTCTATTGCCCGTTACTGCAACGCTCCGCTGAAACTTATTTTTATCAAGGATACTAACAAACTATTTCAGCCCGGCCATTTCCTGTTTAACACTCGCAATTTTAATCAAATTCAATTAGAATTAATCGGCTCTCTGGAACCGGATTACAAGGATAATGATTTTTCCATTTTCGCCATCGCTGATCAGGCCCGAAGTCTTTTTGAAGCAAAAATCGCGAAGACTAAATCAAATAAATCCGAGACGCCAGATGCAGTTTACAAGTAATACCATTTCTAAATCAAAGATACTATTGAGGCGGCAGTGAAACTCGAATTACAGTTACTCAGTAAACCGTAATTCGTTAGTTGAACTGTTCCACGTCATTCCGATTGGACGGCCTGCGGTGCCGCCAAGAGAAGGGCCACCATGCAAATCCGTCTCCGAGATAGTGTATTTGAATACATTTGATAAGGCGATGTTTTAATCAAGTTATATGGAAGTTACCGTTCTTCTGGTAGCAATTCCCGGTAACAAAACAGGACAACCGCGCCCGATGACAAACATCGGCAACTCGCTTTTTGTCGTCAGTTTTTTCATTGACATACAAGACGCTTCTTCTTATACTTCCTTCCGTCAGAAGCAATATCTTATCAATTTAAATCCGGAGGAACAAATATGAATATTGATGAAAAATACAGAAAAGCCGGCGAAATCATAAGCACAGCCGGAGGAACTCCGATTCCTGTTAACGATACCCTTATTAAACTTTTGAAATATTTTATTATGGAAGATGAAGTGGATTTTATTGCTTCTTTTGCAGATAAAAAATCACAGACAATGGAACAGCTAAAGTTATCGAGCGGATTATCGGAAGAAGAAATCAATAAAAAAGTGAAGGATCTGGCTGGCAGGGGGGTTATCTTCAATCAGCCCAACAGCAAGGGGCTTATGGTGTTCAGATTACTCCCGCTGTTTAATGTCGGAACTTTTGAATACAATTTTATGGGTAAGTTAGAGATCAATGACAGAAATAAGGAGATAGCTTTATTATTCAATAAACTATTCGCGGATTTGAACAGCATGGTCCAAGACAATTATGATGTGATTATTCCTATTCTCATGGCTTCCCCCCCTATTGACAGAACCGTGCCGGTTTTTGAAAACAAACCGAAAAATGAGCCAGTTAAAATAATGATCAATGAGGAACTGGAAACAGCAATAGATAAAATTGTGCCTTCTCAAAGAGTTGAGGAACTCATTCAAAAGTTTGACGAGATTGCACTGGGTCATTGTTTCTGCCGTCATTATAAGGATTTGGAAGGGACTCCATGCAAACAGACGGACGAAAGGGAGACCTGTTTCACTTTTGGTAAATCGGCAAGATTTACGTCGGAGCAGGGTTTTTCGAGAATGATTTCGAAGGATGAAGCATTAATGGTTTTAAAGCGGGCAGAAGAAGCGGGGCTTGTCCATAAGGCCTATCATCCGAATTTCGATACCAGCAAGGATGAAACCAGTATTTGCAACTGCTGCAGGTGCTGTTGCGGCAACGGAGTCGATAATATGATGGCGCCTATAGCTAATGTGACAAATTTTTTATCCGTGGTGAACGACGATCTCTGCATTGGGTGCGGTACATGTGTTAAGAAATGTCACACCTATGCGGCTTATTTAAACGACGATAAAAAAGCCCGCAGAAAAGAAGAACGCTGCATCGGATGCGGGGTGTGCGCGCATTTTTGTCCGCAAAACGCGATATCAATGATTAAAGGCAAACAAAGAATCGTGAGAATTCTGCCAAAAAAAAATAAATCCGGCATAAAAAATTAATCTGACATACAAG
>PLGI01000060.1 GCA_003139775.1 Syntrophaceae bacterium
GGATAAAGTTTTCTTTATCAAAAAGCTGAATGTGGTTAGGTTCAGAAAAGTAGACAGGGTTTGCAACAGGCTTTTGTAGCATTTCTGATCGGGAATCAGGCACTGTGATTAAATACTGAGCACCACCTTTACCCACTCTGACAAGCTCCGCCATAATTTTTTCTGGACTTGTGGTGTGTTCCAACATTTCTGTCGACAATATTTTAGTTGCGTACTGATCCGGCAGAGGTAGTTGCATTGTATCACTAATAAAGCTTTCAACTTTTCTTGCTTTCGTTTCTTTGACTCTTTCTGTCAACATATTAACTTTTGTTGCATCGACATCTGAAAAAATAACGTGAGCGCCTTGTTTTGCACAAAATAGTATGGCGTTCCCTTCGCCACAACCTGCATCCAAAACAATATCGTCACTTGTGACCTTAAAGCCAATAAATAGTTCCCCTGTTTCTAACTTGTACCATCCTCGCCTTACTGCGTCTAATAATCCACATATACGAGGATCTATATCTTTCTGATCGGACATCAATAATTCTTTAGAGCTTACAAGTTCTTTTGTATAAAGTTTTTCTACCATTAATATTACCTTCATTAAAAAATAATTTATTCATTTCCAAATAAAATGACTCGGCATCAACATAAAGAATGGCCTTCCAACCTTTTTGCCTTGCTCGTTCAACATTTCCCGGATCATCATCGATAAACAAAATCCTATCTGGAGGAGTTTTTAATAATCCGGCTATGTCGTCAAACAAGGAAATATCCCTTTTTCCCTTTCCCAAGTGGTAACTATTAAAAACATAGTCAAAATACTTGAAGAAGTCGAATCGGACATTCAGTTGATCCAGCCAGTCCGTCTGATCGCTTAATATGCCGACCGTCAGCTTTTCCAATTTTAACTTCTTTACGAGATCAATCATCCGATCATTCAGAACAAAACGGGACATAAGTTCATGCGTCAAAGATGCGTTATCGCCCTTGATCCCTGTTTTTCTTCTTAGAGTATTCCAAAAGTCGCCTTCAGAACATTTCCCCGTAATAAAACCCGTCTCATAAATTGTGTCGGCAGCTGTCTGGATGAACCTATCGGCATTGAGAGCATTGGCTCCAGCAATTACCCTGAGACCTTTTTTCCATCCTTCTTCTGACAACACACCACCGAAATCGAATAAAATTACATCAATCTTACTGTTTTTACAAATTGACTTCTCCAATAGATTCATTACCCCTTTATATTCTCATCGTCCTTCATACTTCTCTGAATGTTCTTTATGTTTATACCAGTTATCACTATACGTTTTTGCTAATTCTTTCGATTTGATTATCAACAAATTCTCGGCATTCTTTTCTTCCGCAGCCTTAGTAAAATTAAAGCTTAATGCTGAGTCTATTGTTATGCGGAGCCCGCTTTCTGCGGGCCCCGTCAATCGGTCATGTTGATGTCTTGTTACTCCGCATAACAGAGCGAGCTTTTAGAGAGGCAATTAGCTCATCGGTTGCCTTGAAACGGCCGGATCGCAACTTTGGGGGGACAACAGATTCCAGAGCCTCCAGCTTAATTGAGGGATCGGCACGGGTGTATATTTCCGTGGTTTGCATGTTTGCATGTCCGAGCCAGAGAGAAACTTTTCGCAGATCCTTAGTGGCCTGCAGGACCGTCAGGGCGCAAGTATGTCGGAGCACATGGGGCGAAATGTGCTTTTTTGATAGAGATGGACAACTTACGGCGGCAGTGCGGACGTGTTTGCAGAGAATGTACTCGAAGCCGGAACGAGTCATAGGTTCGCCACGGGCGTTGAAAAACAGTTCAGGCACTGAGGCTAAGCTTCTTATCGATAACCATGTCCGTAGCACAGATGCCGTTTCTTTCCACAAAGGCAAGCAACGTTGCCTTCGCCCCTTGCCGTGGACGAGAATACTGGGATGCGGTTGAAGGGTTAGATCGTCAATCCGGAGTCCGATCAACTCGGAGACGCGCAATCCACCGGCGAAGCATAGGTAAAGCATGGCGCGGTCCCGAATGCCCTCCCGAGTGCTTGGCGTAGGCGCATTCAAGATGGCCTGCATCTCTTCAACTGTAAGGTGCTTTACCAGGCGCGTTTCGGCTTTCTTCAGTGGAATCGCCAAAATGCGGCTGATCTGCTCTAAAGCCGTGGGTACGCGATACTCCATGAAGTGCATAAATGATTTGATGGCGGCAAGCCGGATATTCCTTGAACTGGCTCCATTGCCGCGCGTCTTTTCCAGGTGGTCCAGGAAGTTTACGATCAGCGGGGCGTCGAGTTGCTCCAGGTGTAATTCGGACGGAGCAACTTTGAGACAGTCGCCCGCATATTCAAAGAGGAGTTTGAAGGCGTAGGCATAGGATTCACACGTATTGTCGCTGGCGCCGCGCTCGACGGGCAGGCGTTGCTGAAGAAAGGCTGTGATATGGGAAGCGATTGGAGTCATGGCCGCCCTCCTGTGAAAAAGCTTTCGCAACGTTCTGCGATGTTTCTCATCAGTTCCGGCACCGCTTCCAGGTACCAATAGGTAAAGGAAACATTGCAGTGCCCAAGATAGGTGGAGAGCGCCAACATGTGTCTTGTGATGTGGTCGCGACTATCCGGACAGGTTTCCAGGGCTTTTACGGCAAATGTGTGGCGAAGCGAGTGAGGCGTGGGGCGCGGTAGCCCCGGACCTCGCGGCAGGCCGATCTTATCGACGGCAGTCTGGAATGTTGCGTCAACATCGTTAATACGCAACGGTTTTCTTCGCAGTGAAACGAATACATGGTTATCGAATGGGGCATAGGGACGGCGGCGTTCGAGATAGCGTTCGATTTCTGCTTGCACTGTCTCGTGCAGGGGCACAAGGCGACTTTTGCGAAACTTGGAGCACCGTATCACCAGACCGTCGGGCGTAATATCCTCATACCGCAGCTTTATTGCTTCGGACACGCGCAATCCCGTGCACGCCAGCAGAGCAAACAGCGTGCTGTAAGTCTTTCGGCGCAAGGCATGGTTACCAGACTCAGCTGCCGCTTGCACCAGACGTTGGATGTCTTCCCGGGAAAAAATGTACGGGACAGCCCGAGGACAGCTTTCGCTGCCAAAAATGGGCGGCGGCAGTTCATGGGATGGATCCTCGGCACGGATATACCTGCTGAATCGAATCACTTCCCCAAGTCGGTGGGCACGCTGATGGACAGATCCCAGTCCCGCCCACTCAATTGCCACATCAGAGCAAACGTGGTGTTTTCCTTTTGCATCGGAGAACGCGGCAAAACTTCGCAAAAGGATGCCTTGGGATTTAAGCTCGACCCCGCAGGCACGGCGCACTCTCAAATAGGACTCCACAGCTTGAGCTAACATGGCTGCACCTCCGGCCAGGGCTGAGCAATCTGGCGCAGGGAGGTCACATCTACTTTGGCATAGATCTGCGTAGTCTCAATGGAACGATGACGAAGAACGTCGGCAATGTCCTGTAATGATGCTCCTTGCCGCAACATGGAAGTTGCCACGGAATGTCTGAGAACATGGGCCGCGCCGCGATCCCGGCAGGTAATACCCGCACGGCGCATCGCGTAAATAACGATTACCGAGACCGTAGTGTGAGAGGCAAAAGCGTGAAAAGGAGCTCGTGAGCGAATAAAAAATGCATCGGTATCCGTTCGAGGGCGGCCGTCTTGCAGGTAGGCTGCCAGTGCACATCCCACTTCCGCGGTCAGAGGCAGTTTAGCCTCACGATGTCCTTTTCCCGATACGTGGATCATGGCGTCTTCCCAATCGATATCGCTTAAACGCAGCTGGAGGATATCGCCAGCCCGAAGTCCCAGACGTGCCAAGAGAAGGAGAATCGCACGATCTCGTATGCCAACCGGTGAATTGGGATCACAGGAAGATATGATCCGTTCCACCTCTTCCGGCTGCAGGTACCGCGGCAGTGAAGAAAGTCGCCAATGCACCAGGACTGGAATGGCTGCACTCAGGTCGGCCGAACACTTGCCTTCAGCGATGAGAAAACGAAGAAACATGCGAAGCGCCGTTGTACATTTTTTTGCCTCCGCACATCCACGGTGTTGACTCTTTTCCAGGACAAACTCTCGCAAGCCCTTGGCATCAAATCTTCCTGGATCCTCACCAAAGCGCTTTAGCAAATCCCGGATCGATAGGCTGTAGCGGCAAATGGTAAGATCACATGCTCCACGCTGCTGGCGCATCCACTCACGGAATGCAGTGAGCAGAGCTGGATCTTGATCCCTTGGCTGATCAGTAGCACTGATTGCGCCAGCCCTACGCAGATGTTTAAGAAACAAGCACACGCCACCAAGGATCTCCGCCTGGTAAGTATGGCTATACCGACCACGTTGGCGCCCTTTCAGGTAGCGATCGAAACGCTCAACAGACTTCTCGGTCAAACTCGAGATAGGTATGCTTTCGCTACCCAACCAATGGATGAGACGTTCCGCTGCCTGGATGTGTCTGCGAGCGGTTATCTCAGCGTAGCCTGCTTGAGATAGCTCTTCTGCGAAGCTTTCAAGCAAAGACTCGCCTTGACTGTCCCGAAGCTTTTGAACCCGTAAAGCACGATAGAAAATTTTTTTTAGCATGACGTCCTCCTTTTGTTTTAGTGTAAGCTAGAAAGACGTCACTATTATGCGGAGTAAAT
>PLGI01000004.1 GCA_003139775.1 Syntrophaceae bacterium
CCATATTTGAGGTTTGGGGAGTGAAGAACTTCGGTAAGAGGTTAATGGAAGGGTAGACGGGTTTTCTACAGGAGACCCTACGCAGAAAAATTCTGCCACAATTTAAAAGCGGTAAAGAAAAATGGCCATTAGTACCTGATATGATTAAATATTAAGCTTTAAATATTATTTAAAGCAGCAAAGAAAAAACAAGGCAATTTAGTAATGATAACATGCACATATGGGGTTTAAACGTGAAAGAGGTTTTTGAAGCTGAATAAACGGTGATCCAAGAGCAAAAATTTATTAAATACATGATATTATTAAATATTAAGTTTTAATAATTATTTAATAACCATTTAAAGCAGCAGGCAAAAAATAGGATAATTTTACAATAAAAACATATTCGTATGAGGTTTAAACGTGAAAGAGATTGTTGGGGCTAAGATAATCGGTGAGCTAAGGGTGAGAATGGATAAGGAAGCGGCAGATAAAAAATGCTCGATGTCAGAATTAATCCGGCAAAAAATAATATTTGCCTATGAGCAGGAAGGGAAAGAAGAAATGATCATAGATTTAAAAAAAATAGAAGGCGATCTCAAATCTTTAATAAGTTTACTCGTCATGACTTCCGCTCTTATAGGTGAAGATATTCGTCAAGAAAAAGGCATGGACGCATGGGAGGAGAGATTTAAAAACGCAAAGAAACTATTAGACGATTATAGAAAAACAGGAGAGGTCGTCATGTAGAATTGAGTGAATTATGGATACCAAACATCATATAAAAGCATTTAAGGGATTTGAAACCTGGCTTAGTTTTCTCCTAATGAATATGAAAATGTTCAAGTGGATTTTGATTGCCTCCGGTTTGTTAAGCGCAGGTTTTACGTTATTAATTATTTTTTATTTTAAAAATAGTTTCTGGCAGATAAGCGGTTGGTGTTTGGAAAATATGTGGTGGGGACTTGTTAATAATACGATGAAAGTTTTTAAGCCGGCATGGGATATTTTCTGGCAGGAGTTTTTCCAGATGCTGCATTTTTATCTGACAATATTTTTCATTATCTTGACTGCAATTACCGTATTCACTCTTCATTATTTCAGAAAAAGATCCATGAAACAGGAAGAGGATAAATATATCGACGGCGCCAAATTTATTTCTTCAGATAAATTATTAACGCTGTTGAGTAAAGAAAAGACGTCAATACCCATTGCCGATATTAAAACTCCCGTTGACGACGAGACGAAACATTTTTTCATTGTAGGAAGAACAGGATCGGGTAAAACTCAAACTCTTAAAAGAGTCGTTACTCATTTACAAACTATCGGATCAAAAATTATTCTCTATGACAACAAGGGCGATTATATTCCGACAAATTACAACGAGAAGAGGGATATAATATTTAATCCTATTGATGAGCGGTCGGCACAATGGACTATCTTTAATGATTGCACATCGAAAATGGATATTGAACAAGTTATCTGTCACGGAATGATCCCCGGATCAGGCGGAAGCAGAGATCCATTTTGGGCTAATGCTTCCAGAGAAGTCTTCCGGGGAATATTGTATTATTGCTACCGTAACGAAATGTATTCCAATGCAAAAATATGGGACGTTTTGTCATCGGGGGCGAGTAAAATTGTAAAAATATTAAATACCATTCCGGAGGGAAGAACCGGCAGAGAAATGATATTAGATTCATCTTCGAAACAGACACAAGGCATTATGGCTATGCTTTTACAATATACCGCCATTTTAGAATTAATGGCCACAGAGGATGGTGGTTTTTCCATTAGAAAATGGCTGCATGATCCTCAGCCCGGCACTTTATTTTTAGTTAATCACAGTAAAAGCAAAGACGTTTTAAAACCAATTTTAACATTACTCCTGGAAATGGCCAGCCACGAAGTGTTATCAATGCCGGATGATTATAATCGCAGAATATATTTTTTTCTGGATGAGTTTGGATCGCTGAATAATATGAGCTCGATAATCGAATTGTTGACACGGGCACGATCAAAGGGCGCATCTATTTGGATTGGAACACAAGAGATTGGACAAATAGAAAAAGTTTATGGAAAAGAAAGCAGACAGTCTATTGTTAATGGATGTGCATCTAAATTAATATTGTCTATTGCTGAGCCGGAAACAGCAAAATATTTTTCTGAGTCAATAGGCCAGACTGAAGTATTAGAATCCAGTGAATCCATGTCTATGGGTCCTTCGAATATAAGAGACGGCCTTACTTTTACCCGAAACTCAAAAACGAAGCCTTTAGTATTGCCATCTGTATTTCAACAATTTCCGGATATGGAAGGGATATTAAAATTAAGTAATTACGATTACTGTAAGGTAAAAGTTCCCTATATTTCCTATAAGGTTTTGAATCAATATTTAGAAATCAGAAACGATATGCTTTTGGAAAGTTTGATTAAGAAAGTTGATGTTTGTAAAAAGACAGTGGAAAATTCAGATAAGGTTGTTTTGAGTGCAGATGAGCATATTAATAAACCTGATAAACCCAGAGAGCAGCTAAATATATCTTTTAATAATTAGAAACAAATATGGCTAAAATAGTATCCAAATATTTATTGATTCCGATTATTATAGTATTTTATCTTTCATCTGACGCTTTTTGTTTTTGCTTTGATGAAGCAGCCTGCCGGTATAATATTTCTGCGGATATTTTATATGCAATTGCAAAGGTAGAATCTAATTTTAATCCGGGTGCCGTCAATTGGAATAAAAATGGATCTTATGATTACGGAATAATGCAAATCAACTCCAGATGGTATAAAGTGCTTGGTGCTGATGTGTGGTCACAATTAGGAGATCCCTGTTATAATGTTAATGTGGGAGCATGGATTTTAGCCGGGTGCATGAAAAGATATGGTTATACCTGGGAAGCGGTTGGTTGCTACAATGCGAGTAGCAAAAATAAGCGTAATAGGTACGCTTATAAAGTATGGCGTGCTATAACTAAGATGAAAGGGAAGTAACATATTTTAAAAACATATAATGGAGAGAATTTAATATACGGAATCGATGCCGTCTAAGGCAAGTGCGGACATATCATATGCTCTTTTACATTTATCTGCTGTAGGACAAAGTTATTTTGACAGCAAAGGTAAAAATGGACTGAAATCATATTTCCTTAAAAATGTTAGAATTGCATTTTTGTAAGCATCAAAGATGTCAAATGTGCAGGTCGTTTTGTCAGAGCTGCTTATTGAATACGGGATGAAGAACTAAACCGCTACGCGG
>PLGI01000046.1 GCA_003139775.1 Syntrophaceae bacterium
AGCTCTCTACTCTACTGAAGTCCGCAAACACTTTTTCCTGTTATCAATGAGAATATTTTTTAAATAATCTCCACCATTTTTATATTCATCTGCAATTTTTGGTAACTACTTATAATGCGAATTGGCTATTTTTATTTCCTCGATTAGCAGATAACGAAGGTAGCCCGACATCGACCGGCCAGACTTCCAAGCTAGGTCTTCTAGGGCTACTCTTTCCTCTACCGTAAGTAAGGTGACAACCCTATATCTATAATCTTTATCGTCATTCTCAGCCATGTTAGAACCTCCATTTATAGTGTTAATTTATTGGGTGTCAATAGGCATTGAAAATAGACCCAGCATCGGCGTCCAAAGCTGACCCACCCCTGAGTAAAAAATATATGTTTATGAAGACCTGTGTTTCATCCTCCAGCTTTCATTTCCGGTTTCTATGATTTCACAATGATGAGTAAGGCGATCCAGCATTGCGGTAGTCGTTTTGGCATCACCAAACACTTGAGGCCATTCACCAAAGGTTAAGTTTGTTGTCATAACGATAGATGTTTGTTCGTAGAGTTTGGATATGAGATGGAAGAGCAGTTGGCTTCCGTTTTTTGAGAAGGGCAGATAGCCCAGTTCATCAAGCAGCACCATATCAAACCGAAGCAGTCGTGCAGATATTTTTCCTGCAAAACCGGCCATTTTTTCCTGTTCCAACTCATTTGCCAAATCCACCAGGTTATAGAATTTGCACTTTTTCCCATCCCTGACGGCTTGCGCTGCTATGGCAGTTGCCAAATGTGTCTTGCCGGTACCGGTGCCGCCTACGAAGATCAGATTGATATGCTGTTCAATAAAATCCCCCTGATATAATGATTGAATCTGGTTTTCATCAACCGAACTCCCTTTGAAATCAAAACTGTCGATATCCTTGGGCGCAGGAAACCTGGCCTGCCCCATTCGATAGCGGATGCTTCTTATATGCCTTTCAGTGGCCTCGGCTTTAAGCATTTCTAAGATTATCTTTTCAGGAGTTGACCGGCTCTTTCGACCATTTGACAGCGCTTCATCGTAAATAGACTGCATGCCCTGTAATTTCAGCTTTTCCATAAGCTCCATGATCTCATTACGCAACATTGCATTCCCCCCTCATTAAAGATTCATATCGTCGGCAATCTGCTATTGGTTCCTGTTTCAGGATTAGGTGGGGAGGAATGCCTACATCCGCGGCAAAGTCCTTTTCCTGATTCCTGTTGAGAAGATTGATAACGACCTCCTTACTCACAGCTCTCATCTTCAAGGCGTCTTGGCATGCCTTATCAACGGCCTCAAGACCGTAAAGAGGGACAGCATTAAGAATTGCCACAAATTGACGGTCCCAGTCGGCAAAACGGTTCTGCAACCCGTTGAGGACGTTTTCCATACCCGTGGGAAGATCCCAGTCTTTGAAAGGCGCTCCGTTGCGTAATGCGCCGGGTTTCCGTTCAAGGGCAGAAACATAATGCCATGGATTAAAAACCGTCTTATTTTCTCCAAAGGGCCTCTCGTGTTCTCCTACAACACGGCCATCACTGACGATTATTATTCGATCGGCATATACCCTTATTTGTACGATTCTGCCTGTCTGACTGCAATCAACACTGTATCTGTTACGATCATAGGTCACAAGCGAACTGGATGTAACCCTGGCAGGACGTTCCCCATACCCATCGAAAGGGGGAGGCAGACTGATCATGTAGGGTTTCTCTTCTTCGTACGCCTCCCAAACCGTCTTGTCGGAAAATGTCGGATGCTTATGGCTCTTTGCCCAGTTGATACATTGTTCTTTTAGTGTATCGTTGAGCTCCCTGAAGTCCCTGGCCTTGATCTTGGGAATGAAAAATCTCCTTCTGGCTAAGCCTACCTGGTTTTCAACCTGTCCCTTTTCCCAGCCCGCACCCGGTGTGCAGCTTACAGGATCAAAAAGATAATGGGAACTGAATTGGACGAAACGGCTGTTGAAGTTCCTTTCTTTTCCTCCGATGATCTTGTTAACAACCGTTTTGAGGTTGTCATAGATGCCTCTCCTGCACACGCCTCCGAAAAACTCAAAGGCCTTTATATGGGCATCAAAAACCATCTCCTGGGTTTCTCTGGGGTAGGCTATGCAAAGAAAATAGCGACTGTAGCATAACCGCAGATGGGCAACCTTTACCTTTAAACTCGTCCCGCCTATCTCTACCCATTCATGGCTCCAGTCAAACTGAAATGCTTCCCCAGGTTCAAATGTCAGCGGTATATATACATCTCCCGTTGAGATCTTCCGCTCATTGCGCCATCGCTGAACATACCGCCTTACACTGTCATAGCCGCCCTCATAACCGTTCAGTTGAATATCCTCAAAAAGAATCTGTGCCGTTCTCCTTAGTTTCCTCGGCAGTTTCTCGTCCTCATCCAGTCTACCGTCGAGCATTTCTATAAACGGTCCCAGCTTAGGAATTGGCTGTCTCTGGCGCTCGTACTGGAAAAGGGTCTCTCCACTCCTGATCGCTTTTCTGACCGTGTTCCGTGATAGATGAAGATCTTTTGACGTCTGACGAATCGATTTGCCATCTCTGTGTACTGATAAGCGTATCTTCCGAATAGTTTCCACCGTGAGCATCCCTTTCTGCCTCCTTCTCCCATATTTATGGCAGAATAGAAGGCTTGCAGGCTTGGGTCAATGTTGAATGCCGATTTTGCTTATTGGTGGGGTATGCCGTGTAAAACGTATG
>PLGI01000020.1 GCA_003139775.1 Syntrophaceae bacterium
GAAGTTTCATACGAGCCATTTTTCAATCAGCATTTTCGATTCTTTCAAGGTGTAGAATTGATTTAAATTGATAATGTTGACATGATGACTGTCCCTGTTCTTATTTAGCTGTAGGTATAGGTAGCATTTGCTTTTTTCTGAAATTGACATATAAGCCTGCTCTAAGTTAAAATGAATAAAAAAACGATGAGAAAAGGCGATGCTAATATTCCTGCCCAGATCCCTGCGCGGTGTAATTGGAGTTATATTCCTGGTTATAAATACTTTATTCTGGGCTGTTCCGATATATATAACTGCTGTATTCAAGCTTATATTGCCGTTCCGTTCAGCACGGAGATTATTTGATACAATACTTAATTTTCTATCTTATAACTGGATCTACTGCATCAATGGCTTTATCGGAATCACTAAAAATGTTGAATATGATGTTGAGGGACTTGAAGAACTCAAACTGGATGAGTGGTATCTCGTAATTTCAAACCACCAGACATGGGTCGATATTATGGTTCTTCAGAAAATATTTCACGGCCGCATTCCCTTTCTTAAGTATTTTCTGAAAAAGGAGCTGATATGGTTGCCCATACTGGGACTTGCTTGGTGGGCGCTTGATTATCCTTTTATGAAACGGTACTCTGCTGAACTTCTAAGAAAGAAGCCGTATCTCAAGGGCAGAGATATCGAAGCCACGAGAAAGGCATGTGCAAAATTTAAAGACAGGCCCGCTTCGATCATGAATTTCGTTGAAGGGACCCGTTTTACTTCCGGGAAACATACTGCACAGAACTCTCCGTACAAACACCTTCTTAAGCCGCGATCGGGCGGCATCTCGTATGTTCTTTCAGCGATGGGTGAAAATATGCGAAAAGTTATCGATGTTACCATCGTTTATCCTGACGGAGTGGAGAACGTCTGGGAGTTTCTCTGCAGCATAAAATCCCGAATAATTGTAAGGATAGAGGTATTGCTGATAGATCAAAACCTTTGCGGGCAGGATCCCGATGATCCGGAATACAGAAACCATTTTAACAGTTGGCTGAACGCCCTGTGGGAAAAGAAAGACAGTAAAGTAACACAGGAGATGAAACGAATGACAGCGCATATGCCGGGATAAAATTATCCTTGCTTACGCTTGGCGGCTGAGCCCTATCGTTACTCTCTTTCAATCCGTAATCCTCAATTATTTTAAACCTGACAATTGTTGACTTGTGTAAGAAATAATTCTGGCGTATAAAAATCAGATTTTATATTTCCTTCTTCCTTAATGGTGTTTTTCTTGCTTTCCCAATTCATACAATATTTCAATCCGTAATAATTAGAAAATTGCTGAACTCTAAATTGACATGTGGTACATATTTGAAGTAATTCAATATGACATTTTTATCGGGCCACTAATTTCTCCTTGGATGGGAAACCAAAAATTCCGGTTTTAAAAAGGAAAAGACAATGACAATAAGAACCCAGGAATCTTTTAATTTCTATTCACATCTGGCCGGCGTCATTGCGACAATTGTGAGTACAGCTTATTTAATCTATACTGTACGAGCATCGGTAGTTCATGTGGTACTCTCCATAGTATACGGATTTTCGGTAATCCTGCTCTTTGTAGCCAGCGCTACATATCATGCGTTAAAACAAAATGAAAATGAAATATCTATTTGGCGAAAACTTGACCATATTGCTATATTTTTCATGATTGCCGGCACTTATACACCAGTATGCTATGTATATCTTTCAGGTTATTGGAGATGGTCTATTATCACAATTCAATGGGCGCTGGTTGTTGCCGGTTTGGTTTTAAAATTATTCTATCTCAAGGCACCTCGCTATTTTTCCACCTTCATCTATTTGTTCATGGGATGGATTGGGATTCTGCCTATAAAAAAGCTTTTAACAATCATGCCTCCCATTGCCGTATTTTACCTTATCGCAGGAGGATTATCTTTTACTTTTGGGGCAATATTATATGCAATCAAAAAACCGGTTTTTCGGTCAGGGTTTGGTTTTCACGAAATCTTTCATCTGTCCGTACTTCTGGGATGGTTATTCCATTACCTGTTAGTTTATACTGCTCTGTCATGATGCATGGGTGCCTTCCGATGACAATATTATTTCATCTTATGCAGAAATGTTCCCAGAGAAGAAATAGTATGGTCTGAAATATTGTAGGCATACTCAACAAATACAACTTCCTGAAAGAAACAAATCGTTAACCTTTGCAAATATACAAGACTTCAATCAGCTATAAACACTATTCATGTCCGTAAATCATCTGAATGGTGCCCCGCCTCTTCTGGCAATGATAAATAATTGACAGACAAGAACGAATCTCCTATGCTGCCGTTATGTTTAGAATCAAATTCAAGGGAAAATAATATGATACGATCCTTGCATTTCACACTTGTAACAGTCGCTGCCGCCGCGCTGCTACTGATTTCAGGCTGCGCCCCATCCCAGCAATATATTATGAATAAATACACCGCCGGTGAGTCAAAATTCATCGATATTGACGGCCTCAGGGTTCATTACCGGGATGAGGGCAAGGGACCGGTTCTGCTCTGTCTTCATGGCATTCAGTCCTCACTCCACACCTGGGACGGATGGGTGAAGGAGATGAAGAATAATTACCGGATCATCCGTATCGATTTGCCCGGATGGGGATTTACCGGACCATCGAACTTCGGTTATAGCCGCGATGAAACTGTTAAATTTCTGAAAAAATTTATTGATGCCATGGGGCTAAAAAAAATCAATATTGCGGGAAATTCGTACGGCGGTTTTCTTGCGTGGAATTTTGTCGTGGATAACCAGGACAAGGTGGATAAGCTGATCATACTTGATGCTGGCGGATATCCTTTTAAGCATCCGTTGGCCGTAACTCTCATGACCGCACCGGTAATCCGGAACATCTATCCCATTATTACACCCAGGTTCATAGTCGCAAACTTTGTCAAGGATGTATACGGGACAAAGAGCAGAGTAACTGACGAAACGATCGACCGTTATTATAATCTCATGATGTACAACGACAATCGGAAAGAGAGTGTTAAATTTTTCCAGGGAATCAGTGGGCAGATGGAAACGGAATCGGCCGGTGTAAACACCATCAAAATACCTACACTTATTATGTGGGGCAGAAAGGACGCTTGGATACCACTCAGCGTAATGGAGAGATTTAAAAAAGACATCCCTCATGCCCGTGTGATCGTGTATGATGGTGTGGGACATGTGCCTATGGAAGAAATCCCGGAAATTACGGCAAAGGACGCAGATGCGTTTTTAAGTGGCAAATGACTTTCCCCGTCACGCCGCCCGCATAATTCTGTTTATACCTCCTCAATTTATTCCCCATAGTATGTGAAGATTAAATGGTAATCCTCAATTATGAAAACTACTCACGACTGAAACTTTGTGTAAGAAATAATCACTTCCTTCCTGCTATCCACAAAAAGTAACTCTTAATGAATATGCAACCTTTCAAATAAGCGTCAATCC
>PLGI01000175.1 GCA_003139775.1 Syntrophaceae bacterium
CGGCGGCAACTTTTGCCTGTTGCATCGCCCGGTGCGCCAGCATCATACCGCCGGTGACATCACCGATTGCATAGATACCCGCCACATTCGTCATCATATTTTTGTCTATTTTGATTCCGGCCTTGGTATATTCAATCCCCACATTGTCTAGCTCCTTTGAATGCAATAAAGGCTTTCTGCCCGTACAAAGTAGCGCATAGTCGGCGTTCAGTTCTAATTGTTCTCCATTTTTTTCGGCCTGCACTACAACTCCGCTGTCTGTATCTTTCAGGCTTTCCAGTTTTGTCGAGCTGTGAATGTTAATACCCAGGCGGATCAAATCCTGCCGGAGCAAATCGACCGTTTCTTGATCTTCGTTCGGAAGAATCTGTTCCAATAGTTCGACTAAGTTTACTTGCACGCCCAGTTCGGCAAAAAAAGTTGCGAATTCCACACCGATAAAGCTGCCGCCGACAATGACAATGCTGGCAGGAAGTAAATTTAAATTTAAGATGCCGTCCGATGTTAAAACGCGTTCGGAGAGATTAATTCCCGGAAGCATTTGCGGCGCAGAGCCCCAGGCAATCATAATATTTTGAGCGGAAAATGTTTCGCTCTTTCCTGATGAATCAGTAAAACGCACTTCCTGCGAAGAAATAATTTCGCCAATACCCTGTTTAGTTTGCACCCCGGCATCGGTGAGAACTTTTTGCGCACCGAGAGCGGACACTTTCACAATTTGCTGCTGATGTTTTTTTATCGCGGAAAAATCAACGGATGCTCCCGCGATATTAATGCCTACCCTTTTGAGTTTTTTCAAATCCGCGTAATACTTGCTGCAACTAAGAAGCGCTTTGGTTGGGATACAGCCTCTATGCGTACAGGTACCGCCCCAACCTTCTTTTTCAATAATGAGGACTCGTTTTGTCTTTGCCGCGACAATCTCGGCTGCTGCCAGTCCTCCCGGCCCTCCGCCGATAATAATTAAATCATATTTTTCTGACATCAATACACCTCTCTACTTTTTTCTCCTCCACCTGCGGGAGGGGACTAAGGGGAGGGGTATTTTTTCACTTTTCACCCTCCCTGAATCCCTCCCCTCAAGGGAGGGACGCAAAAAATTGTTGTCATTGCCGGACTTGATCCGGTAATCCAGTATTTTTCTTCTTAATTAAGTATACTGTCCCCCGAATTCCCCATACAGTGCAAGGGCATGCCCGATTAAAATTATGGATATCAATATTACAGAAATAAATTTTTGAGAAATTTTTATTAATCTTTTAACCATCATTTTACTTCTCCCTCCCATCCACATTCTTTTCGATCTTGGTTAACTGCTTTAAATAAAAGCGGTATCTTTTTCGAAGAATAATTTGTTGGCCGATCTGGCTGTCCCTTGCTTCTTTCCTCGCATGTCTTCGCTCTTGTCAGTTCCACCACACCCAAGATGCCTTTCCATGGCTTTGTATTAGGGAAAGTATCGTCGAGAAGGACTCCTTCTTTTCCGATTACGTCAGTGGAAAAGAATTTTTCGGCTGAGTATGGACCTGGAGCAGATGCATGGCCGCCTGACATGTAACCCGGCTTGAAAATGATAAAGCGAGCATTATCTTCCCGTGAATTTGGCCCCATTAAGGTAGTGTAAGCGGGGAAATGAAAATCTCCTTTTTTATCTGTCAAAGTTTCTTTTGCTTTGATTACTGATGTTCCTCCACCGCCCGGACCGCCAACTATAGTATGATCATAATATACTACAACAACTACAACACCCTCGATCGGTTCTTTTGTCTCGGCATCAATTATTCTTCCCCTGAACTCCGGTTTACTATAAACAAGCCATGCGTAAGCGGTACATGTAAATGAAAGCCAGACAATTATCGTTATGATAAAAAAATGGAAAATATTGTGGGCGGGTCTCTTTATTAATTTTTTCATTATGTAGCCTCCTTAGAGTTTTCTCATTTTCATACTGCCCTTGCCGCGTGATAGGAACTGCGTACTAGCGGCCCTGTTTCCACATACTGAAAACCTTTTTGATATGCGACTTCTTTGAATTCAGCAAATTCATTCGGGTGATAGTATTTGGTTACCGGCCAATGTTTCAGGGTCGGCTGCTGATATTGCCCGATGGTCAGGCGCGCACAGGATACGGAAGCCAGATCGTCAATTAGATGTATAATATCTTCACGGCTCTCTCCAAAGCCCACCATGAAACCACTTTTGGAAATAACGGAAGATGCCGCTATTTTTTTGAGCAGTTCCAGAGAAACATCGTAATTACCCTGCGGCCGCAATCGCGGGAACAACGGTTTCACAACTTCCATGTTGTGATTGATTACATCGGGATTAGCAGACATAACTTTTTCCAGAGCCGCCGGATTCCCCTGAAAATCAGGGATCAACACTTCGATTTTGCATTGAGAAATGACTTTCCGCAATTCACTGACACCCTCAGCAAAGACTTGTGCGCCGCCATCCGGCAGATCATCACGTGTAACGGAAGTAATCACAACATATTCCAGTTTCATCTTCCGTACAGCGACCATTAAATGACTAATTTCATTTTCGTCAATTGCCGCGGGCTGGCCGTGTTCAACATTACAGTAAAGGCAGTCGCGCGTACAGATATTACCCATAATTAGAAAAGTTGCCGTGCCGCTGGCAAAGCATTCGGCCATATTGGGGCAAGCCGCTTCCTGACAGACAGTGTGCAGTTGAAGTCCGGCAAGAGTTGATTTTATACTGTGGCATTCACTGGAATAAGGAGGCCGGACTTTTAACCAGAAAGGCTTACGGAGGATTTGCGATTTTTCTTTTAATTGATTCATAGATTATTCTACATGACCTATTATCGCACATAGAAAGATTGCCGCGTCGTCCCGACACATCGGGACTCCTCGCAATGATAAATCCCTAAGATTTCTTCCAGCAGACATCCGGCTTTCGCGCGGCCAGCACTTCATCGAGCCGGCTGACCGGTGTTGTCAGCGGCGCATTTTTCACGCCGTCAGGATTTTCTTTTGCCTCTTTCGCTATGGCAATCATGGCCCCGCAGAAAGTGTCCAGAGTTTCTTTGCTTTCCGTCTCGGTCGGTTCAATCATGATGGCTTCATGCACAATGAGCGGGAAATAAATGGTCGGCGGATGATAGCCATAATCAATCAGCCGCTTGGCGATGTCGCTGGTATGCACTCCGCTTTGGGCAACCTGTCTATTACCGGAAAAAACACACTCGTGCATGCAGATGCGATCGTAAGGCAAATCAAAATATGGTTTTAATTTTTCCTTGATGTAATTCGCGTTAAGCACCGCCATTTCGGTGGCACGCTTTAGACCTTCAGCGCCTAAGGAGCGAATATAGGTATAGGCTTTCACAATCACATTAAAATTTCCATAGAAAGAACGGACACGTCCGATACTATCGGGAAAATCCGACGACCAAGCGTATGTTGAATCTTTCAAGTTGATGTGCGGAATGGGCAGATAAGATGTTTCGCCGTCACGATTTTTTGGATGATCCTCCGACCAATCGTACCCTGAATCTTTCTTGATGATGCGGGGCACGGGTAGAAAATCAATAAGCGCCTTACCTACTCCCACAGGGCCGCTGCCCGGCCCGCCGCCGCCATGCGGCGTGGAAAAAGTTTTGTGCAGATTAAGCTGAATAACATCGAATCCCAAATCGCCCGGTCTGGTTTTTCCTAAAAAAGCGTTAGCATTCGCTCCATCACCGTAAAGCAGGCCGCCCCTGCCGTGGACGATTTGCGCAACCTTTTCTATATTGCGTTCAAATAATCCCAGCGTGTTGGGATTAGTAAGCATCAAAGCGGCCACATCGTCCGTCATCAAAGACTGTAAGTGTTCGATATCGACGCCTCCTTCGCTATTGGAACGAAGCTCAACCGTATCAAATCCGCAAAGCGCGCCGGATGCAGGATTAGTACCGTGCGCGGCGTCAGGTATCAGAATAACGCGGCGTTTTTGGCCTTTCTTTTCAAAATATTTTTTGATCATCATGACGCCGGTAAGTTCGCCGTGCGCACCTGCCGCCGGTTGCAGAGTGAACTCGGCCATGCCGAAAATATTGCTTAGACACTTCTGCATTTCATAGATTAGTTGCAAATTACCCTGCGCAAATTCATCATCTGCATAAGGGTGCAAACCGGTAAAGCCGGGTAGTACCGCTACATTCTCGTTAACTTTGGGGTTGTATTTCATCGTGCAGGAACCTAGTGGATAGAAGCCCAGATCAACGCCGAAATTACGCCGCGATAAATTGGTGTAATGCCGGATTAAATCAATTTCGGCCACTTCGGGAAGATCAAGGTCACCACGCAAATATTTCTTGCCGATTGCATTTTCAATATTGATAGCGGGCACATCGCTAGCGGGCACATCCGCGGCGCTGCGTCCCGGCTTGCTTATTTCAAATATCAACTCCATAATTGATCTCCTGAGTTTACTTCAATATGGCCACAACCCGATCTATATCCTCTTTCGAAATCATTTCCGTGGCGCAAAAGAGCAGAGTATTTTCCATTTCCGGATAATCTTTTTGCAGTTCATATCCGCCGATGATTCTCTCCTTTTTCAATTTTTCGTTGACTATTTTGGAATCAGGACAGCTCAAAACAAATTCATTATAAACAGGCGAGGAAAATACTTCCTTCCAGCCCTTAAGCTGTAAGAGTTTATTTTTTAAATATTGTGTTTTGTAAATATTGAGTTCGGA
>PLGI01000087.1 GCA_003139775.1 Syntrophaceae bacterium
ACATTTTATTTGAGTCAATTCGGGTTCCTATTCGTGATTGACATACAAATACAAATCACCTATTATTTACAGAATATTATACCATCTCGCTTTCAAAGGATAACGAGGCGGCAAGGAGAAGGTGCCGTAAGCGCATCCCGCAGGGAGCGTATAGCAAATCAAAAATTTACCTTGCCGGCAATTACCGCCTGCAAGGTGGTAACTTACAAGCGAATTGGTATCAGAAGGGATTAAGTTATTCATGAAATATGATAGTGTTGCGGATGTTCAATCAAGGCTGATTAATGCCGGATACATTCCTTCCAGAGAAATCGCCACGGTTGTTTTTCTGGCCGCGGCGACGCAAAAGCCGGTTTTAGTCGAGGGGCCGGCAGGTGTCGGCAAGACGGAACTGGCCAAGGCTATAGCCCGCTCTCTGGAGAGGGAACTTATCCGGCTCCAATGTTACGAAGGCCTGGATGAAGCCAAGGCTCTTTATGAATGGGAATATGCCAAACAGCTTCTTTACACTCAGATGGTTAAAGACAGGCTCAACGACATCATCTCTTCCGCCTCAACTCTTATCCAGGCGGTCGATCAGATAGCCGCTCAGGAGGACGCCTTTTTCTCCGACCGTTTCATTCAGCCCCGTCCGCTTCTGCAGGCCATCAGCTCTGAGAAGCCGGTTGTGCTCCTTATAGATGAAGTGGATAAATCCGACCCTGAATTCGAAGCATTTCTTCTGGAACTTTTAAGTGATTTCCAGGTCACTATTCCCGAACTGGGTACCCGCAAGGCCATTGAAATTCCTTTTGTGCTGCTGACGTCCAACAACTACCGCGATATGAGCGATGCGCTTAAACGCCGTTGTATTCATCTCTACATTGATTATCCCTCGCGGGAAACGGAGATTTCCATTGTCCGGCTCAAAATTCCGGGAATCGAAGAAAAGCTCTGTGACGTACTGGTTGACGCGATCCGTAAAATCCGTACGCTGGATTTGAAAAAAAGTCCCAGCATTTCGGAAACACTTGATTGGGCGCAATCGCTTCTTGCATTAAATATCAATGAGCTGACACCGGAAGTTCTTGCGGAGACACTCAACGTCATTTGCAAATACCAGATCGATATGGAAAAAGTTCGTAAGAATATAGATAGGGTTTTGAAGTAATGCTATACCAATTCTAAATCAAAGCGCTATTTTTGTTGGCGTCGTTGTCGGTTTCCTCAACGTATGCATGATACGCCTCGTCGCCTCCGCCTAGCCGCCTCAATATCATCTTTGATTTAGAACTGGTAGATATGTAAGAAGCAGAGAGGCTGCTAATATGAACCGAGAGGAAACTTGACCCAATGATTACTTATTGGAAACATATAAAAATTACTTTATTTATTTGTCTATCGTTAATTTTGTGTTCCTGTGTTTTCCATGAGCAATATCCTCCTGATTGGTCACCGCTTACGAAACCATCGAAGGATTGTTCTACTATCTCAGGTATTTATAATGATGATGGTCCAAGTACGCAGCCTTATTTAGGCTATTTACTTACCGGAATAGTTAAGAAATCTCCTAATCCTGATAAAATCAATTATGTGCAAATTGGCAAAGGTAATAACGATGAACTAATTGTAACAGTTTGGAATGAGTACACGAAACTTTCCGAAAAGATTTATAAGAAAGATGACTATAAATGTACCGATGAAGGTATTGAAATAAGCGCGGGAGTGGAAATACCAATTGACGTGGTGCTTGGTTTGAGTCGGGAAAAATTTACCTTAATTAAAGCCGGAGATGGTTCTCTTGTGGTAATGCATAGAAGTAATGTTTGGGGCTTATTTGGTGCTCTTGTCCCCGTTGCTGTTGATGAGATACATTATTACAAGTATTCACAAAAGAAATAAATCACGTATAGAATGAAAAAAAGCAAAGTGATCAATCCTATTCCTGGCTCATCTTTGAAAAAAGTAGTNNTTCCCGCCTGCGCGGGAATGACAAAAAAGGTACAAATCCCATTCGCCTAACGGCTCAGGGATAATTCGCTTTGGGCTCCCGAGGGAGCCACAGGCTCATTATGGTCAAACTCATTCAACAATTTGTTTCCTGCTGCCGCGCGGCTGGATTGCGGATATCAACCTCGGAAGTTCTCGACAGCCTCAATCAGTTACAGTTAATCAACCCGACCGATGAGTTGCAATTCCGGTCGCTGCTTCGCGCCAATTTCGCTAAAAGCATGAGGGATGTGCAACACTTTGACCGCCTCTATCATCTCTTCTTTCATGAAATGCGCATGGACACAGCTGATATGAAACAGGCGGCTTCTCATTCCGAGCAAATAAAAAAAGCCGCGGAAGCTCTCAATCAGATGCCTCATGACAACCCCGTTTATGACGCCGTGGTGGACTTTCTGCAGGGAAATCCTCTTGCCCTTCTTCGGGAAATGCGCCGGATTCAGACGGAAGAGGAAGTGACAATGCTGCGGTTTAATCTGGGGCCTCTGGGCAATCGTCTCAATGTGATGCTTCAGATTAATAAAGCTGCTTCCTCCGCCAACGCTCTGGTGGAGGAAAACTACGCAAAAACAGACTCAGCCGCCGGACGTGATTTGGCCGCATATTTTGCAGAGCGCGTGGCCGCAGCGCGTTCCATTCTCATGTACGAGCCGCGTCCGGGAGATATCAACACTAAAAAAATCAATACGTACGAACAGCGGCTTAAAGGACTTGGGGAGAAGTCATTTTCTTCCTTTACCCGCGAGGAATTGGAAGAAATGCGCGAAGCGATTGATAAGCTGGTGCGCAAATTGAAAAACACAGTCAGCCGCCGTTTTTCCGTCCGGAACAGGGGAAATCTCGATGTAAAAAAAACGCTGCGGGCTTCAGCCAAATACAACGGCGTTCCCCTGGATATTAAATATCGCCGCAAAGCGAAGCGCAAAAGCCGGATTGTCACGCTGTGCGATGTTTCAGGCTCCGTTTGGGCGGCGGCGCGCTTCATGCTGAATCTGCTGTATTCCCTTCAGGACTGCTTTGAAAAGGTTAACAGCTTTGTCTTTATCGACCACTTGTCGGAAGTAACATCCATCTTCGAGGAACACGAAATTAATGAGGCGATTAGTTTAGTATTGGAGAAATCGGATCTGAATTATGACGCGTCCACGGATTACGGCGAAACCCTACGAAACTTTAAAAAAGATTACATGGAGCTTCTGACCAAGAAGACAACGCTGATAATTGTCGGCGACGGCCGCTCCAATTACATGAATCCCGAAGACGCGATTCTGGGACAAATGCGGGAGCACTGCCGGCGTGTCATCTGGCTCAATCCCGAACAGGAAAATCTCTGGGGCACCGGTGACAGTGAGATAAGGTCATATATGCATCATTGTCATGAAATGCGTCAATGCCGGAATATCAACCAATTATTTGCTTTTATCGAAGAACTGGTTTTATAAAATGAATATGATTCCATCACGACAGTCATACAGTTGGATATCCCGCTTTGCCATTGAACATGTCGCTTCTCGCGCTGATCTCCGAACAATGCAGGATTTTCCCCAGGACATCTGGCAGAAAATGGGTGATGCGGGATTTTTTCAAATAGGAATCGCGAAGGATTTCGGCGGCAGCGGCGGCGGATTCAGGCAGCTTACGGAAGCGGGAGAGGTTTTCGTTCGCAGCGGTTATAATATGGGGCTGGCATTGTCGTGGCTATATCAGCAGAGTATCGCTATTTATCTGATCTCCGGTTTCGGTACCGAGGAACAGAGACAGCAATACCTGCCGCTGATGGCCAAAGGCAGGTTAATCGTGTCCTTTGCCGTTTCTGAACCAAAACACGGAGTGCGTCCCAAATTACTGACTTCAACGGCAGTTTCCGACGGCAATTGCTACAAACTAAATGGAGAGAAAACTTACTTGACCAATGGGCCAGTTGCCGGACTTTTTATCGTTGTCGCAATAACCGGTGAAGAGCAGCAGCAGCAGAAAAAATTCAGTGCCTTTCTGGTGGCTGATTCCAACGAAGGCGTAAGTGTCAGTCCGCAAATGAAACTTGATTTTCTGAAACCTTCGCCGCATGGTGGCATAAAATTACGTGAATGCCGCGTGCCCGCTTCTTCCATGTTGGGCGAAAAGGACACGGCTTACACGAACATAGTCATTCCTTTCAGCGATGTGGAAAATATCGTTATGATGGGCGCCGCGACAGGCGGCATAGGCGCGGAACTTATGGACGTAATCCTCGAAATAGATGAGCGGCGCATTAACGATAATAAATCTCTGCAAAGCGAAATAGGGGAGTTGGACTCTTTACTGGAGACGATGCGTGCCGTCGCCCATGAGGCGGCGCAAAAACTTGATCAGCAGGATAATACCGCTGTGCCGCTGACATTGATTTTTGATGAGTTGGCCGAAGGTTTTCAGTCGAGGATAGCGGCTGTGGTTACAAAATGGGAACTCAAAACAAAAGATCGCTATAATATACTTCAAACTGACCTTAACGTTCTGGGACTGATGAACAAGAAGAATATTCCCCGAAAACAAATGAAACTTGGATCAGAACTTCTGCATGGGGCGGAATAAATATTATCGGGCATCAGGATATCGTATTCGTGATTGACAGAAAATGTCGGTTTACCTATACTCCCCTTCCGTGAAAGCAGGTTCTTATCAAAAAAAGAAGTGCTTTAAAGCGGCAACTGTGGGCGGGTAGACCGCGAAAAAAAATTTAAAATGCAAGGAGAGTGTTTTTATGAGGGTTGATGAAATTAAGAATGTTCTTATCGTGGGCAGCGGCACTATGGGCCAGCAGATCGGATTTCAATGCGCGCTTTACGATTGTAATGTGGTGCTATACGATATAAAAAAAGAGATGCTGGAAAAGGCGATGGAAAGGATAAACAGAATCGCTTCAAGGATGACCAGAGAAGGCCGGATCACCCAGGAGAAGGCCGCAGATGCCATAAGCAGGATAAGAACTACCATCGACATGACAGATGCCGCAAAGGACGCCGATATCGTGAGCGAATCGGTGCCGGAGGACCCCGAGCTTAAGGGGAAAGTTTTTGGACAATTAAACACCTTGTGTCCGAAGCGGACGATATTCACGACCAACACTTCAACGCTTTTGCCTTCAATGATCGCCCAGGCCACAGGAAGGCCGGAGAAATTTCTTGCGTACCACTTTCACGATATACGCATGACGAATGTGGTCGATGTCATGCCGCATCCCGGAACTGCTCCGGAGTTCGTAGCGCTGGTAAAAGAATTCGCAGAGAGGACCGGCCTCGCCCCGATCGTTCTCCATAAAGAGAGTATGGGCTATGTATTTAATTATATGTTCACCAGTCTTTTCGAATCTGCCCTGACGCTTGCCGCAAATGATGTCGCAGTAGTTGAGGACATCGACAGGGTCTGGATGGGAATTATGCGAACGTTGATAGGACCGTTCGGACTGATGGACAGCGTGGGTCTGGATACTGTATGGCACGTTACCAGTTTCTGGGCGAAAAATACCGGGGAGCCTCAAAAGATCAAAAACGTGGAGTTCATAAAAAAATATGTCGACAGGGGCGAGCTCGGACAAAAGACCAGAAAGGGATTTTACACTTATCCGCACCCGGTGTTTACGTCCCCTGATTTTTTAAAGGGCATTAAATAATTTTATATATACATATAGCTTTATGAATTTTCTCGCCATGGATTTTGAAACAGCAAACTATTACCGCGACAGCGCTTGCGCTCTTGGTTTGGTCCGTGTGGAAAACAACGAGATTGTTGACAGGGCATCATTTCTTATCCGGCCGCCCTATAAATATTTTGTGTTCACTTATATCCATGGAATTACATGGGAAGATGTTGAAGACGAACCAACATTTGAGCAACATTGGAAATCAATAAAACCATTTTTTGAGGGAATTGATTTTGCAGTGGCGCATAATGCGAGTTTTGATAGCAGTGTCTTGCATGCATGTTGTGAAAGACATAAAATTATAGTGCCGGAAGTTGATTTTCGGTGCACAATGAAACTTTCCCGGCAGGTATTTAATCTTTACCCTACCAATTTGCCTGCTGTTTGTAGAAAATTTAATATTATCTTGCAACACCATGACGCCTTTTCCGACACTCTCGCCTGTGCAAAAATAATGATGGAAATTTTAAAAAAGTCGAAAGCATAAAATAAAGGGGACAAGTACATTATGACTATACCAATCATATCTATTGTCGGTAAATCCAACTCCGGCAAAACAACTTTATTGGAGAAACTAATTCCCGAATTGGTAAAAAGAGGATATCGCGTAGCTACAATCAAGCACAATGTTCATGGATTTGACGTAGATCATGAAGGCAAGGATAGCTGGCGGCATAAAAAAGCCGGTGCCCGCACAACGGTGATTTCATCCGCCTCCAGGGTAGCTTTGATTGAAGACCTCGACCATGATCACTCGTTGGACGAAATCAGGGATAAATATATTAAAGGCGCGGATATAATTTTTGCCGAAGGTTACAAAGGCAATCCTTTCCCAAAAATTGAAGTCTTCCGTTCTGAGCTAAAGCGTGATTTATTATGCAATAAAGAAGATAATTTGCTGGCCGTTGCTTCAGATATAAAGCTGGATATTGGCGTTCCTTGTTTTGATATCAACGAAGCTCAACGTCTCGTTGATTTAATTGAAAATAAATTTTTAAAATAGTTGCCCCTAATCAGAAATACAAACCTGCATATTACGCTTTTACGAATGTTCCTCCGGTTGATGTGTATTTCCCACACTACATACACACTATTCCTTCGCGCATTAAAGATCAGGATTTGAGATATTAATGTGCATAC
>PLGI01000024.1 GCA_003139775.1 Syntrophaceae bacterium
GGAAGCGATTTACGATGGAGCAGATTATTGGTTTACTTCGGGAGATGGATGTAAAAATTTCACAGGGCAAAAATGTTGGGCAGATTTGCCGGGAGATAGGGATATCAGAACAAACATACTACAGATGGCGTAAAGAATACGGCGGTATGAAGACTGTTCAGGTAAAGCGCCTTAAGGATTTGGAAAGGGAGAACTCGCATCTCAAGAAAGCGGTAGCAGAACTAACCGTGGACAAGCTGATTTTGAAGGAAGCTTTGGAGGGAAACTATTAAGCCCCGACAGACGCAAGCGCTGCGTGGAACATGTGAGGGAGAAACTTCATATTTCCGAACGGCGTGTCTGTCGGGTGATAAATCAACCCCGGTCAACCCAGAGACATTCCACTGTAGCTAGGTGTGATGAGGAACGTTTGAGGTCGGAGATTATTAGACTAGCCCTCAAGTATAGCCGTTATGGTTACCGAAGGATAACAGCTCTTTTACAACAGGATGGATGGCGGGTTAATTATAAACGGGTGGAAAGGATCTGGCGGGAGGAAGGTCTGAAGGTTCCGAAGAGACAAACGAAACGTGGTCGTTTGTGGCTGAATGATGGTTCTTGTGTTCGTCTTCGGCCGACGCATCGTAACCATGTTTGGTCTTATGATTTTGTTGCCGATCGCACCCATGACAGTCGACCGATCAAGATGCTCACAGTTATTGATGAATACAGTCGTGAATGTTTGGCTATTGTTACGGAAAGGAATTTAAAATCCGATGATGTTTTGGACTGTCTAACGGAAATGTTCATCCGTCATGGAGCGCCGGAGTTTATTCGTTCGGACAATGGATCGGAATTTACGGCAAAAGTGGTCCGTCAATGGTTATCAAACATTGGTGTTCAGACCCTTTATATTGAACCGGGCAGTCCTTGGGAAAACGGCTATATTGAAAGTTTCAACGGCAAGTTCAGAGATGAGTTGCTAAACGGAGAGATCTTTTATACTTTGAAAGAGGCGAAAACGTTAATTGAAAAATGGCGCATGGAATACAACACGTTCAGGCCGCACAGTTCCTTGAATTACCGTCCTCCAGCGCCAGAGGCATACCTGAATTGAGAAATAAAAAATGCCTGAATCCTAAACATGTGGTACAAGGATTTGGGGCAGATCAACTATTAATGGCATGATCATTCCTGCTGTAAGTTTTGTTCCACTTCAATGAACCTTGTTATTCTCGATCTCTTTTCTTATCCTTTCTAGCCCTTTGGCAAAACTTTCCGCATCGCCAAACTCGAAGAACTTGTTGTAATGTTCATGCGCATCACGGATACGCCGGGCATGCTTGATCGGACACCAGTATTGTTCGGTCCTGGCACCAGTTTCTCGCATATATGAAGCCAAACCGTTCGCGTAAGAACAGTAAAAGCAATTGAATTTTTCGATGATGTTCAGGTAGGGAAGCTCCTCGCGGTCGAATATCAAATAGTCAGCGCGACGTACCTTGGGGATACCATATATGGGAAAACAGATTGCCTGATAAACAGTGACAAAAAGGTCAAGAAGCAGAAAAGGAATGATACCGGAATATATGACCGGGGCAGTAAGGATATTGAGCGGGTGCGCATCGAGGATGTATCGTATAATTCCCGTCTTCAGCCGTTTGTGCGATGCAATTATTTCTTCCGCAAAGCGAATGCGCTTATTTTCAACGATAAATTTAAATTCCTCACGCCGCTTGCTGAATTCCTGTTGCAGTTCTTCTTCAAGGGCCTTAATCCGGCCAACTAGATCACTGATATTATTGTTCATCATTCTTATCTCCTTACAATAATAGATAGCAGGCCTGCCGTCATCCCACCTATATTATATTACAGTAACGACTCCGTAAATCAATAAGAGATATCATAAAAAATCATGGATTCCGATATAGCAGTTTGGAAATCTGATTTCTATTTCTTACTTCCTTGAAAAAACAAATTGTTAATCTTGCCAAAAATGCTTTCTTTCGTAATCAATGAGGCTGTTATTTCCTATTTCAAAAAAAATGAATAGTGCTATTATGTTTTCAACTCATCGGATAAAGGAGAATTGTAAAATGAGAATGTATTTGACAATTTCAGTTATGACGGTTTTCATTGTTACAGTATTCTTTATCGTCGCAAATGCAGCACCGTCATCTAATGCTAATAAAAACGGATGGAAATTTTTAACATGGGGAATGTCTTATGATGAGGTAAATAAATTGCTTGATGAAAATGGGATGAAAAAGATGGATGTCTTAAGGGGGGGGGCCACAATATATTATTGTACAATGAAGCGAGATAATTGTTGTAATGGCACAAATGCTTATTTCACATCAGAAGCAATTAAATATTGTATGTCTACCGATAATTTTACATTCTTGTTTATAGATGGAAAATTGATAGCTGTTCAAATAGACATTCATTATGGCGGTAATTTTCCCAGTACCCTTATTAATCAGTTAAAAGAGAAATATCCAGATGGGAAAATACTATATGATAAGACTGCCAACCGAGGAGACGAAAAATATTTTTTATATGTTGGAAATAATCTTATAATTAATATGACAACTCCCCCATGCTAGCCCGGAGGGAGAAACTATCTATGGTTCGTCAACCCTGAAGTAAAAAAAATGAAGAGTGATGTAGAAAAACGCTTAATGCAACGCAAACAAATAAAATTAGAACATGAAGTAAAGAGTTTATTTTAGTTTTATTAAAATCTTACACCCTCAAAAATACTTATGAAAGTTTTATCTGTTAAAAATACCTGTTTTTGAGCATCGGGTGGACGCTCATAAACTCAGTCATTCAACTACGCGTTACTCTCTTTCCATCCGTAAATCTCAAATTTGATAACTGCCATCCACTAAACAGTAGTAGGTAAACTCAACAAACACTTTTTCCTGAGAGAGTATCTAAGGATAGTCCGCTTCTTTCAAAATATCCCTCAATATGCTGAGGCTCCACCAAATATTGAGGCCAAACGAGGCATCTCATACTTTTTTCAGGTTCTCTCCGGTTAACCTAACCAACTGTCATTAAAGAATGAATTCAAACTTCTGATTTTTTTTGCTTGTTGGCAGACTACTTGCAATTACATTTGTATGATCATTTTTATCATATAAATAAAGGTCCTTTCTATGAAGCGCATGCAATTATCACAGACGCTTGTTTCATTGTGTGGTTCCATTAAGGATGGAGAAAGGATGCTCCCCTTGCAACTTTTGCCAGAGTATTGAGAATGAAAATATGCAATTCATTATTGAACTGATATTTTTATTATTTTGATCACCCTGGCCATTGACATAGCAATTGATGAATATAAAAGGGGCAGTGTTAATTTAGTAATAGATCCACAAAAAATGAAATGAGAGTAAGGAGGCCTACTCATCGGAGTTTGTGGAAATATCTAATTATCATCGTATTGGTACATAAACCTAATTTTAGAGAGGTATCAACAATGTGGTATATGAACGAAGAAAGACAACTTATGCTTAATATCGCTAAAGATTTCGTAGCGAAGGAAATCAAACCTGTTGCCATGGAGATAGACCGTAACTGCGAGTTCCCTATGAAATTATTCAAGAGAGCAGGTAAACTGGGTTTTCTGGGAATTACCTTTCCAGAAGAATACGGCGGAATCGGGGGAGACTGGACCACTCTGGCTTTGATTCTTGAAGAGATTGCCAAGAGTCTACCGGTCCTGACGGTGGCCATGGGAGCCCATAGCCTGTTGTCGGGAGGGCTTCTGAACATGCTTGGCACGCCTGAACAAAAGAAAAAATACCTGCTGCCCGCGGCAAAGGGAGATATCATCCTGGCATGTGGATCCACTGAGGCGGTCGGAGGGTCCAACCAGATTGAGTTCAGCACCCGTGCGGTGCTCAGTGGCGATGAATGGATCATCAACGGCGGCAAGGTATTAATCAGCAATATCGTTGTAGCAGATGTTTATGTTGTACTGGCGTTGACTTCGGAAAAACTGGATCCTGCCACGCGGGCAGGTATGAGTATTTTTCTTATCAAGGCAGGGACACCCGGTCTTGAAATAGGCAAACCGGAGCATAAACTCGGATGGCATGGATCCATGACCGGCAGCATCTCCTTCAAAAATTGCCGCATTCCAAAAGAAAACCTTCTCGGCCCGTTGGGTGGATGTCTTCAGGCCATGTTTGTCAGCGCCACGGACGAGTTTATGAGCTGCGGACCCGTGAGTTTGGGCATTGCTGAAGCTGCCTACGAAATGGCCAAGAAATACAGCCAGGAGAGGATTCAATGCGGTCAAAGCATGTTTGACAGGTTCCAGGTCACCAGACACAAACTGGTTAAGATGTATACGGAGATTGAAACGCTGCGTGCCCTTGTTTACAGCACGCATGCCGTGAAAGACAAGGGTAACCTCGTTCTTGCAGAGGGGCGCTTGTTGAAAATCAAGGGCGCCGAAGTTGCAGAGTATGTTGCCCGGGAAGCAATCCAGCTCTTCGGCGGCGTTGGTACCGTTATTGAAACAGGTGTGGAGCGATTCTGGCGTGATGCCAAAGTCATGGCCATAGGTGGAGCTTCGGTGGAAGCCCTTATGGATAACATCGCTTTCATGATGAAAAACAAGATGATCTAAACAACAGGTGTTTTATCAACCATAAAAATGGAGAAATGAGAATGAAAGATTATACTGGAAAAATAGTAGTCATCACTGGAGCTGCCAACGGGATGGGTAAAGAATTGGCCCGTCAGTTTGCCGCCAAAGGAGCGAAGCTTTCTCTGGCCGATATCGATGCGGAAAACCTGGCCGTTGTGGAAAAAGAACTGAAAGCAGGCGGAACAGCCGTCATCACGGACGTGTTTGACGTAAGCAACTATGAAGCCATGGAAGCCTTTTCCAAAAAGACCTTCAAAACCTATGGCAAGGTTGATTTCTTCTTCAACAACGCCGGCGTCATATCGGTCGGCAGTATCTGGGAACAGCCTCTATCCGATTGGAAATGGCTGTTCGATGTGAATGTCATGGGTATCGTGCATGGAATAAAAGCCTTTATTCCGGCTATGATCAAGCAGGATAAGGAGTGCCGGATCATCAATACGGCTTCTATAGCCGGACTGTTGACCGTTGAAAATTCTCCGGCTTATGTGGCCAGCAAGTTCGCTTCACTGTCACTGAGCGAAGTGCTGGAACTGCAGCTCCAGGATGCCAATGCAAAAGTGAAGGCCCATGTCATATGTCCGGCAGTTGTGAAAACCGACCTGAACCATTGCACGCGCCATCGTCCGAAGAATATTTATAATGAAAATGATCCTTACTATCAAACGAAGGACTATAAGAGCAGAGCAGATGTAATGAACTCAGCGATAGTCGTGGGCATGCCGGTCGAGGAAGCTGTCAAAATAATTATCGATGCAGTTGAGAAGGACATTTTCTATATCCTCACTCATCCGGTTTACAATCCTGCCATTACGGCAAGAGTAGCAGGCATCATGGCAGGCACCAGACCAGTCAAGGTTAAGAGATAAACCCGTTAAGTATATGAAAGAACCAAGTGGCAACAACGTTGCCGCTTGTCGTTCAATAAAAAAGGAGTAATGCGCATGTACCCTTATGAAAAGAAATATGATCATGTCGTGAAGATTGAGAAAGATAAGTATATTGCCACAATAACTTTTGACTGTCCGGAAAATAACAACAGGGTTACCGAGCAGCAGATTGATGAGTTCGGAGCTGCATTGGATAATTCTCACTGGGATAATGACGTGCGGGTTATCATTCTCAGAGGTACCGGAGAGATCTCCTTTGGTCCGGGAGACATAGAAATTATCAAAAGCAAGCTTGCCAAAAATCTCGTTGAAGGCCGGAAGATCATGTACGAAATAGCCAATGTAATCAAAAAAATGTACACAATATCCAAACCAGTCATCGGGCTTGCAGAAGCCGGATGTCTGGGTGGTGGATGCAACCTGCTCCTCTCCAGTGATATCGTAATCGCATCGGAAAAAGCATACTTCCACGAGCTGTTCGTGAATTATGCCCTTACTCCCGATACGGGCGGACTATGGGCATTACAGAGGCTTGTTGGTCCCATGAACGCAAAAGCGATTGCCATGTGTGGAGAGCCGGTGGGCGCCAAAGAAGCTCTTGCTTTGGGTATGGTTTACAAAGTTGTTCCTGCTGCCAAGGCCTATGATGAAGCGTTAGCGCTGGCAACTAAAATTGCATCCAAGTCTCCGGTGGGCATCAATCACATCAAGCAGATCTCCAATCGTTTGCATGATTACTCCATGGATACGTATTTCCAGGTTGAAGGTGATTATCTCTGCCTGGGCGCGCTCAGTGGGGACTTTAAGGAAACGACCATTGCCGCGATGGCAAATCGTCTGCCTGAGTATAAGGGTTGCTAGCCGTCATTGGAGAAACGGATCCGAGGGGTCCAACGATTTTTTTCAACCATCGTAGGAAAACAGCCTAACGGCAGAGAGGTAAAAATGGCAAAAATAATAGCATGCTATAAATGGGTAACCGATGAAGCCGACATCAGGATAAACTCTGAGGGGTCAATTGATTTCAGCAAGGCCAAGGGGAAAATAAGTGATTATGATAAAAATGCCATTGAAGCAGCCATGCAGGCGGCACAAAGTATCGGGGCATCGGCTGTGGCTCTGACCTTTGGTACTGCAAAAGCAAAACTGTCATTAAAGGATGCTTTGACTCGCGGACCGGCAGAAAGTTTCTGGGTATGCAGTGAATCTGCAGAAAAGGCCGATGGTGCGGCAACGGCCAAAGTTTTGGCTGAAGCGGTAAAGAAAATCGGCGATTATCGTCTCATCATATGCGCCGAAGGAGCCAGTGATACCTATGCGCGTCAAGTCGGACCCCGAATTGCTGCCCGGCTTGATCTGCCGTGCATAACCTCGGTTAGAGGATTCGAGATACAAGGCGATGTTATTACTGCTACCCGAAAGCTGGATAATCGCACCGAAGTTGTAAAAGCCGGTCTTCCAGCTTTAATCAGCGTTCTTCCTGAAGTGAACGAAGCTCCCATTCCCGGCCTGAAAGCGGTATTGGATGCCGGTAAAAAACGCAGCACGGAATTCAAGTTGCAGGATATAGGTCTGACAGATGCGGATGTCGCTCCCAGGACAGAGGTCAGGGATTTCAAAGCCTATATCATGAACAGGAAGAATATCATCATCAGTGCAGATACTAATGCAGATAAAGTCAAAGAATTAGTGGCAAATCTCAGGAAGGACGGGGTGATATAATGCCGGGCATATTTGTTTATGCAGACACAGTTGAAGCATGTGCCTCTCTTATAAGTGCAGCTTATGGATCAGCGCGAGGAGTCTGTGCGCTTACCTTTGACGAGAAAAGAGCGGATGAACTGGGTGGCTATGGAGCAGATAAGGTGTTTCTGCTAAAGGGGGATAACCCTATGCAGGAAAGTTATGCGAAGGCCATTGCCGCGCTACTTGCAAAAGAAGGGCCCGAAGTGTTTCTGGTGGGTTCCAGCACCACAGGAAGAGAAATAGCGGCAAAGGTCGCCATGTACTTGGACTGCGGTCTGGTGGGCGACATTTCATCATTGGCATTTGAGGGTGGAAAAACAATTACTACCCGTTATATATACGGTGGTGCCGCGATACAGACGGAGGTCTTGGACGGCTATGCGGTCGTAACCGTACCAAAAGGAAAATTTGAAGCACGAAAGTATGAAGGAAAAACATCTGATGTTATTACCTTAAAAGTCGAATCAGACAACAGGGTAACCTTGAAAGAAACCATCCCGCTTGAAAAGGATAGCAAAGACCTGGGAGCAGCGAACATAGTGGTATGTATTGGTATGGGATTTGATAAAAAGGAAGATATGAAAATTGCTGAGGACTTGGGCCGCGTGCTGGGCGCAACAATAGGCTGTACTAGAGGGATAGTGGAAGAGCGCCACTGGCTTCCCGCCGGATCATATATAGGCATATCAGGAACAACCGTTAAACCATCCATGTATATATCTCTGGGAGTGTCTGGACAGATACAGCATGTGGTTGGTATCAGGGACTCTAAGATAATCGTAGCCGTCAACAGTAATGCCAATGCCCCTATTTTCATGGCAGCAGATTACGGAATAGTCGGAGACATGTATGAAATCATCCCTCTTCTCACAGAGGCCATTAGAGATGTCAAGGTTTAGACACAAGAATCCACAGATAAGGTACTGTTGCCATGAGTAAAGACTATGCCTATGACGCAATCATTATCGGTGCCGGCCCTGCCGGGATCGCTTGTGCGTACACCTTGGCCAAAAATGGAAAATCCACCCTGGTAATCGAGAGGGGAAACACCCCTGGATCTAAAAACGTGACTGGGGGAAGACTTTATACCTATGCATTGGATATGGTTGACGAAGGGCTGGCCGCAGAAGCAGCACTGGAAAGAAAAGTTACCCATGAGCAGATTATAATTCTCGATGGTAACCGGTCCATTAGCATAGATTACCATGACCCGTCATTTAATTCTGAATGTAAGTCTCCGCAGTCATATACCATATTGAGGGCCGTATTCGACGAATGGTTTGCCAATAAAGCCGTAGAGCTTGGTGCAACAGTTGCCTGCGGCATCAAGGTAGACGGCTTAATTGAAAAGAACGGACAGGTTGTCGGAGTGGTTGCCGGAGAAGATAATATATATGCCGGAATAGTAATAGCGGCCGATGGGGTAAACTCCCTTATTGCTCAAAAAGCAGGTTTGATCTCGGACATAAAACCCCATGCTGTCGGAGTAGGAGTAAAAGAGGTCATCTTATTGCCATCCGTGACGATAGAAAGCCGGTTCAACCTGAAAAAGGATGAAGGAGCATCATGTCTGATGCTTGGCTGTACTGAAGGTATTCACGGAGGAGGATTCCTCTACACCAATAGAGAAAGCATATCTTTGGGTTGTGTGTTTGTCGTGGATGAGTTGGCCGGACACGGCAGGCAAGTGCACGACATATTCCAGGAGCTTAAAATGCACCCCACGATTTATCCGCTTATTGAAGGCGGGGAAACTGTTGAATATGGTGCTCATCTGGTCTCGGAAGCGGGCTATCGTGAATTTCCCAAGAAACCCTATAAAGACGGACTCCTTGTCATCGGAGACAGCGCCGGATTTGTTATATCCACGGGGTATTCCCTGAGAGGGATCGACTTGGCGATGGTAAGCGGCATCGCAGCAGCACGGGCCATTATCGCGGAAAAAGATCCGGTTAGAGTAGGCCCGGTCTATATGAACGAGCTTGAAAAAAACCTGCTCATGCCGACCATGAAAGCGGTGGACGGCTACTATGATATACTTGAAATACCAAGGATATATTCAAGTTATCCGAAACTGGCCGCAGGTTTATTTGAAAAGCTATTTACGGTTGACGGTAAAGTACCAAGGAGTATGAAAAAGGAGATCAGGGGTCTGATAAAACAGAACGGGCTCTCTGCTTGGCAATTAATAAAAGATGGCTTTAGGGGGGTAAAATCGATATGAGCATTAAAGTCATGGAAGCACCCGAACTCTTGAGCCTGAACAAATTCAACGTAAATGAGAAAGAGGCACATATTGTAATCAACAAAGAAATTTGTGCTCAATGTCAGGACAAACCGTGTCTAATTGTTTGTCCGGCCGCGCTTTACAAGCTGGATAAAAACGATATCATCTTTGATTATGCAGGTTGTCTTGAATGCGGAACTTGCCGGGTAGTGTGCAAAAACAAAGGCATCATCAAATGGGAATATCCGAAAGGAACCTTCGGGGTTAATTTCAGGTACGGCTGAGTTGACTGTAGGAAACAAATCTGATTAGCAGAGTAGATCTTAGGATTGTCTATGTTGTTTTTTTTAACATGAACATGATTTTTCGAGATTATTATAGTTGTGTTTTTAGCAAGAGCTATTTTCTGTAAATAGAGCGTCGGGTTTTTGCACCGGCACATTCTTTCAAGCGGCCTGCTCATTGTTAATCCCAGTATTTTGTCGTGACGTTGGGAGGGAGCATAAATAGAGTTCAAATGAAAGTTTAAGGGTACATAATTTTAACTAAGGAGGTAACTGACTTATGGATACTTATACAAGCAAGACACTTGGTGGACTGGTTGAGGAACAAATCAACAAATGGCAATCCAATCGGAAAAGAAAATATAAAAAACCGATACGACCAGTCATTACCATTTCAAGACTTCCCGGCTGTGATGCATGGAACATAGCCAAACAAATTTCAGAAGCTTTGGAAATCGATTTTTTCGATCAGGAGATTGTCGATGAAATAGCCAAAAATGCAGATGTTAACCGTCGCGTAGTGGAAACCGTTGACGAGCAGGACAACTCAATTGTTCTTGACTGGTTGTCTATGCTTACTGCGGAGCGCCATCTCTGGCCTAATGAATACCTCGGTCAACTAACAAAAGTAATAGGGACCATTGGTGCCCATGGACATGCCGTCATTTTGGGTAGAGGCGCAAGTTACATTTTACCGAAGGAGATCTGTCTTCGTGTTTTGGTGGTTGCACCACTGGAATTAAGGATTAAAAATGTAAGAGAGGCTTATGGGGTATCTGAAAAAATAGCCAGACAGAATGTTATGGGCAAAGAGTCCGAGCGCATTGCCTTTATCAGAGGGTATTTTCATGAGGATATGCTAAATTCGGTTAATTATGACCTGGTGTTCAATACGGAAATGAATGAGCAGGATACGGTTGTGGAGATAGTTAAGGTCGCATATAATACTCGGAAGTGGTATAAATATAACATTAAGTAAACTCCATAAGTGAGCATTTGGCAAATTGGGCATACATGCGTCCTTTTGATGCGGCAAATACTGCCGAGCAGGTCACACCCCGACCGTTAAATTGATATTATAACTATTTTACAAATCATTCAGAGTGAAGACATATGTATGCTGATATTCCGACTATAGAGAAGATGCTGCTGCCTGCAATAATCATTGTTGTCGGATTTCTCGTAGGTGTCATCTTTGAAAAAATAATTCTCAGGAAAATCAAAAAGCTGTCTTCAAAAACAAAATGGGAAAGTGATGAAATATTTATTAATGCACTTCGCGGAACGACTACGGTTTTATTCCTTGTTGCCAGTATTTACTTGGCTCTGGAAAGTACAGAGTTAAGTGTTCATCTCTTAAATTTTATTCACAAGGTTTTGCTGGTACTTGTTATCTTATTTGTGACAGTAGTTTTATCAAAAATCTCAGTCGGTTTTGTAAATGTGTACAGCAAAAGAGTCGGTGGGGCTTTAACATCGACATCAATATTCACAAACATAACGAGAATACTGGTTTTTATAATTGGTATTCTCATAATATTTCAATATCTTGGAATATCTACTGTACACATACTCACCGTACTGGGGATCGGCGGACTTGCCGTTGCCCTTGCCCTTCAGGATACCTTTAGCAATTTATTTGCCGGCATCCAGGTGATTGCCTCAGGCCAGTTAAAACCCGGGCATTATCTAAGGTTGAGCAGTGGCGAAGAGGGTCATGTTGCAGATATAACATGGCGATACACTACCATTATATCGTTGCAAAACAACACTATAATTGTTCCAAACTCTAAATTGGCGTCCGCAATTGTTACAGACTTTAATATACCGGACGAGATATTATTAACGTCTATTGAAGTGGGCGTGAGCTATGACAGTGACCTTGAAAAGGTTGAAAAAGTGACAACTGATGTTGCCGGAGAAGTATTGAAGGAAACAGGAGTGGGCGTCCCGGAATTTGAACCTTCTGTTACCTACAAAAAGTTCGGCGATTCAAGCATTAACTTCGATGTGGATTTTCATGTAAAAAAGTTTGTTGATCAATACACTGTTAAACATGAGTTTATCAAGAGGCTGCATAGACGTTACAGAGAAGAAGGGATTGATATTCCCTTTCCCGTCAGAACAGTTTACATGAAGGAAAAGGTTTAAGTTAATCACACAGAGTTATCTATTAGACTTATAAAACTTAGTGAAATAAAATAAAAAAAGACAACTTTACTTTCTTTCAATTTAATCCTCAATTTTATTCATGCC
>PLGI01000125.1:0-41645 GCA_003139775.1 Syntrophaceae bacterium
AAAGCTGCTGACCTCTAACTTAACATGTGGTATGAATAACGGTAGTAGGTCATTATGTTAAATAAGATAAATATCAGCCCCAGTAGACAGAAACTTATTGTTTGTATAGTTCTGACAATATTGACGCTTGTCGTTTTCTGGCAGGTGAATCAATATGACTTCGTCTTTGATGATTTAGCTTACGTCACCGGGAACAGTCATGTCCAGTCTGGAATCACGCTGGACGGATTTAGTTGGGCATTCAGCACAACCGATTCCGAATTTTGGCACCCCCTTACGTGGCTTTCTCTGATGTTTGATTATCAACTCTACGGCCTTAATGCCGGCGGTTATCATTTGACCAACCGTATCCTGCATATCCTGAGTACATTGTTGTTATTCTGGCTCTTTTGCCGCATGACTGGAGCTATCTGGAAAAGCGCTTTTGTCGCGGCTCTTTTTGCTCTTCATCCCCTCCATGTGGAATCAGTCGCCTGGATAGCTGAACGCAAAGACGTCTTAAGCGGTTTTTTCTGGATGCTCACTCTGTGTCTTTATGTATATTACACTGAAAAACCGGCCATAAAAAGATATCTGCTTGTTCTTTTTTCCTTTGTCTGCGCTCTTATGAGCAAGCCCATGGTTGTCACTTTGCCTGTCATTATGATTCTTCTCGATTACTGGCCGCTGGGACGTTTTCAGTCACATAAGAGTAATTTGATATTATGGCAACTGAAAGAAAAAATACCTTTTTTTATCTTTTCAATAATTATTTCCATCATCACGCTCTATGCTCAGTACAAGCCATTTGTAAAACATTTTTCTTTTTATTCACGAATAGCGAACGCGCCTGTTTCTTTTGTAACTTACCTGGAGAAGACATTCTGGCCTCATGATATGGCTGTTTTCTACCCTTTCTCAATTCAAATTCCGGTCTGGCAAGTAGTTGGCTCCATTTTACTGATTATCGTTATCAGTATTGCAGTTGTTGCCATGATGAAACGTATGCCGTATCTCTTTGTTGGATGGCTATGGTATGCGATAACGCTTCTGCCAGTTATTGGAATCATTCAGGTTGGAGATTTTGCGATGGCTGACCGCTACCATTACCTGCCATCTATCGGCATTGCTGTTATGCTGGCATGGGGTGTCCCGCTTTTGTTTCCACATGAAGACATGCGCAAAAAAATATTATGTCCGGCAGTAATAATTGCCTTGGCCATCCTGGCAGTTTTAACATGGCAGCAATGTGGTTACTGGAAAAACAATACTACTCTCTTTAGCAACGCTTTGCAGGTAACAAAAGACAATTATCTAGCTCATAACAATCTTGGTCTTACTTTGTTTACCGAAGGAAATACTGAGGAGGCTATTTATCATTATAACAAAGCAATCCGTATAAAAACTGATTATACCTACGCCTACAACAACAGAGGAGTTGCTTACAATAAACTTGGCCAGTATCAGCGAGCCATAGAGGACTATAACGAAGCCATACGCCAGGAACAGGACTCAGTTTCCTACTACAACAGGGGTATTGCTTACAATAACCTTAGCCAGTATCAGCGAGCCATAGAGGACTATAACGAGGCCATACACCAGAAACCAGATGTTGCCAATGCCTACAACAACAGGGGATTTGATTATTTGAAGCAGGGTAACAAAAATCTTGGCTGCCGTGATGCACAAAAGGCATGTGCATTGGGAATCTGCAAAACGTTAGAATGGGCTAGAGGCAAAGAATACTGCCGTTGATTTTTTAACATTACTATCTTTCTATCCGTAATCCTTAATTCTGATAACTGCACGCTACTGAAACTTTGCAGGTGTAACACATAAAATACATTTGACAACTTTCTTTATAAAAGCTGCTGAACTCTAACTTAACATGTGGTACAATTTCTAATACCATTTCTAAATCAAAGATGATATTGAGGCGGCTAGGCGGAAGCAACGAGGCGTATTAATAATACGTTGAGAAAGCCGACAACGACGCCAACAAAAATAGCGCTTTGATTTAAAATTGGTATAAGGCAGGTCAGAGTATATGAACTATATCAGCTTAGGTAAAACCGGTTTAAAAGTTTCAGCCGTTGGTTTTGGCGGAATTCCGATAATCCGTCTGCAAACCGATGAAGCCGTGAAAGTATTGCGCTGTGCGTTTGATCGGGGAATAACTTTTTACGATACCGCCAATATGTACCGGGATAGCGAAGCTAAAATCGGTCAGGCCTTATCCCATGTCCGCGATAAAATAATAATCGCGACAAAAACCACCCAGCGTAATGCCGCAGAGTTTCGGCAAAATCTTGAAGGCAGCCTCAAAGCAATGAAAACCGACTATATTGATCTGTATCAATTTCATCAAGTGGCCAATGATGAAGAGTGGAAAAAGATCACGAAAGACGGCGGCGCCTGGGGCGAAGCTGTTAAGGCGAAGCAGGAAGGGAAAATTAGATTTTTGGGTGTCACTTCGCACAACTTGCAGATGGCCATCAAACTGGCCAAGACCGGGCTGTTCAGTTCGGTTCAGTTTCCTTTCAATCTTATCGAACAGGAAGCTAAAGACGAGTTGCATAAATATTGCCGGGAAAAGGGAATCGCAACTATTGTCATGAAACCATTTGCCGGCGGAGTGATTGATAATGCCGATATAGTTTTTAAGTATCTGAGACAGTTCTCAGATATTATACCAATTCCCGGTTTTGATTCGGTAAAAACGGTAGATGAAATAATCTCCATATACGAACATCAGAATGATATCACCAGCCATGATTTAGAGATCATGGAGAAATACAGGCAGGAATTGGGCAAGGTCTTCTGCCGCCGTTGTGAATATTGCCAGCCTTGTCCCAATGGCGTTCTAATTACACCAGCAATGGGCTATCCGATTGTCGCCAGCCGTATGTCACCCAAGGTGTCGGTTGAGTTTTTGAAAGTTCCTATGGAGTCAACGCAATTATGTGATGAATGCGGGGCATGTATCGAGAAATGTCCTTACGATTTACCCATACCGGATTTGCTTAAAAAGAATTACGATTTATTCGAAGCCCATCGTTCTCAGGCCGGATTAAAATAAAGAAGCTGAACTCTAATTTAACATGTGAGAAAACAAACATAAGAGTAGATTACCCTCTTCCTGAAAACTTTAATAATACCTCTTAACGAAAAGGAGAATTAATATGAAGGTTATCGGCTTCAACGGCAGTCCAAGGAAAGACGGCAATACCACCACTTTGATAGGCTATCTTTTACGGGAGATCGAGAAAGAAGGCATTGAAACCCAACTCGTCCAACTCTCGGCAAAAACGATTCACGGGTGCATTGCCTGCTACAAATGTTTCGAGAATCAGGACCAGAGGTGCGCAGTCAAGAACGATGCGGCAAACGAGTATATCGAAAAGATGACGCAGGCTCAGGGTATCGTTTTGGGTTCCCCTTCCTATTTTCAGGATGTCACAGCAGAGATGAAGGCCTTGATCGACCGGGCGGGTTTCGTCGGATTGGCAAATGGGAAGATGTACAAGAACAAAGTCGGGGCTTCTTTATCCTGTTTTCGTCGCACCGGAGGGATGCACACCATCGAAACTATGAACCATTTCTTTTTTGGCAACGAGATTATCATCGCCGGCAGGGCTTTGAGCGTTGCCAGAGACAAGGGCGAGGTGGAAAAAGATGAAGAAGGCGTCCAGGGTGCACAGACTTTGGGGCACAAGATCGCCTGGTTAGTGAAGAAGCTTTATGGCTAATACCGGCATCTGATACTAATTCGCTTTCTTTGGCTAACTTTGTTGGCTGCGTCGTCGGCTTCCTCAACGTATTTTCATATACGCTTACGGAGCCTCCTCCTTGCCGCCTCGTTATCCTTTGACCGGATGCGTAACCAAAGGGCGCGCAATATGAATAAAACTTTTTACCATACCAGGAAGTGACGCCTTGCAGGCGGCATCTTCCAATCGAAATGGTATAAATCGGAACGTGTTTTTTCACGGTTTTTCAATTCATTATAAAGAGAGGTGCAAGATGAAGGAAAGAAATGGAATCATAGTGTATGAAAGTCTCAGAGAGATCGTTGAACCGGAGCATTCCTGCCTTGTTGTTTGGGATGTACAGAATGGTTTGGCCGATCGGATATTTAACAAGGAAGAATTCATGATCAATCTGAAAAACTTCATAGAAAAATTACGCGGCAGGATGCCTGTAGTCTATACATTGATTACTCCAATGCACAGAGATTTCACCTCTTCCTGGAGTTACTTCTCGATGATGAGGCGTTTCAATGTAGACGACATAAATAAGTTACCGTCTTTTATGGCGGCTGGTTCGAAAGAACATGAAATACCCGAAATGGTTCAGCCCAAGCATACCGATATAGTCCTTGAAAAATCGACGGCAAGTATCTTTATAGGGACAAATTTTGAACACATGATGCGAAATCATAATGTAACAACTCTTATATTGACCGGTATTGCTACCGAGATGGGCATTGAATCGAGTGCACGGGATGCTTCCAACAGGGGCTTTTATCCGGTGGTGGTCTCGGATTGTGTTTCTTCTTTAGATAAGGATGCGCATGAGCGGTCTTTAAAAACAATGGCCAAACTTTTTATCGTAGAGACCGCAGATAACATTTTAAATAATTATGAAACTGGAAATAGCAAATCTGCGTGAAGGCCTTATCCTCATCAGCGCCATTATCATGTTGGTTGGTTTGCAATGTTTTTAAATTACTTTCTATTTTTTTGTTATTAAAAGGAGATTAATGATGACGAAATATTGCATAAAAAAACCTATAGCCACACTCAGTGCCATTATTCTCATATGTTGTAGCGCTTCCTACAAGATCATCAAGAACGAGCCGGTGAAAAACATACCGGATAAGAAGTACGAGACAATCATAAGATTGAACACCCCGGAAAATGAGCCGTTGAAATCGGAAGCCGGTTTTGTCTATATTGAACCGGAAGGAAAAGTGACGACTGACTTTCCGCGTGAGGAGTTTGTAAAAAACCTCGATATGTTGGACAAATACGCGCGGCTGAACAGAAATAATATGAGTAAATTCGTCATAAAAGACAGCAAGGGCAAGGTGCGCGGCTACTTTGAAATGCTGGCCGAATACACAGTAATCATCTGGGAACGTGGGGATGATATCCTACTACAGGTTATAATTCCCAATATCATGGGCGAAAACAGCGGCGAAGCTGGCGATGGTAGAAGATCGGGAGGAAAACATGGCGGCAAATGAATTCGTCAGTTCAATATTTCTATTTAATAATTTTCAATTGCTTCAATTATCCTAAAGCGAAATTGTAGGAAACTCTAATGAGTACCGGTAGTGGTAGAATGGCGCGTCACGCCTTTTATTTGCCGCACTTTTTTGCTGGAAACGTATTATCCTTTTTCGACCGCGGAGGCGTATTATATTTTTTTTCGCGCAAAAGCCGGGAGATGTCTTTTTGCCTTCGGGTTACCTTTTGTCCGGCCATAAACATTGATACCATTTTTTATTCTATACACATTCTTCCAGAGGAAACGTGTAACGTCTCAAAACAATCCTTCACTCACCCCCGCCCAGCACCTTGTAGAATATGACCTGATTGACGAGGCGGGCAAGATGGAGGGAGATCAGTCCCTGTTGTGCGCCATAGAGAGAACGTTGTGCATCAAGGACGCTCAGATAACTGTCAATTCCCTTGGTATAGCGAGCATTGGAGAGGCGATAGGTTTCTGCAAAAGCGTCGACCAGCGATTGTTGTGCCGCTATTTGTTGGTTCACTGTGCCCCGCACGGCAAGGGCATCAGCCACTTCCCGAAAAGACGTCTGGATTACTTTCTCGTATTGGGCCACGGATATTTCCTTCTCTACCTTTGTTTCATCGTATGCCGACCACGTGCGGGCATCAAAAATTGGCATAATTATCTGCGGCGTGAAACCCCACGTACCCTGGCCGGCTTTGAAGAGCCCGGATAGATCTGCGCTGGCGGTTCCAATGAAGGTTGTCAGGGAGATGCGGGGAAAGAAAGCAGCACGGGCAGCGCCGATATTAGCGTTGGCCGCCTTGAGCTGATGTTCCGCCGCCAGTACATCCGGCCGGCGCAAGAGCAGTTCGGAGGACAGGCCGGAAGATATCTCTTTAGGTGGGTTGACACTACCCAACTCCGCCGGCAAAAGCTCTTGCGGCATCGGGGAGCCGACTAGAAGATTCAAGGCGTTTTCATCTTGCGCTGTCAGTTGCGTATAGCGGGCAACGTCTCCCCTGGCCGTATCCACCTGGCTTTGCGCTCGCAGTAAGTCCAATTCGGACGCAAGCCCCACGTCATAACGTTTCCGGATCAATTTGTAGGAGGTCTCCTGATCCTCCAGAGTAGAGGCCACCAGTTTGAGGGTTTCCTTATCCGCAGCCAGCGTCAGATACGCCTGCGCTACCGCTGACACCAGCATGATCTGTGCGCTGCGGCGGGCATCCTCCGTAGCCAGGTACTCCTCCAACGCTTGGTCTTTCAGGCTGCGGATACGGCCGAAGAAGTCAATTTCCCAGGAACTGATGCCGAGACTGACACCGTATTGTTCGGAGGTCGCCTCATACCCGGTGGTCGAAATATCAGCCGGAACATGCTCTTTATCCCAAATCCCGGCCGCATTGACTGAAGGCAGAAGTTCGGCCCGCTGAATGCCGTAAAGTGCCCGCGCTCTTTCCACATTCAAGGCCGCCACTCGCAGATCGCGATTGTTGTTCAGGGCGGTCTCAATAATTTTTTGCAGGCGTTCATCGGTGATAAACTCCCGCCACGGCAGTGCCGGTCCTGCAGGAGCAGATGAGGCGGTCTTCGTTTCGCTGTAGGCCGCACCGGTCGGCCAATCGGCAGGAACGGGAGATGCAGGTCTCGTGTATTTGGGGGCCAGTGTGCAACCACCCAAAAATAAAATTATTATAGTCAGGAGAAGAAACATATTTCTCTTCATATCATTCATCCTCCCTTGATGGCTTTACGACACTTGTTTGGGCCGCTTTATTCTTTCTGCTTTTGCCAAATGTTTTTTCGATCAATACATAGAAGAGCGGAGCAAACAAGGTTACCAGGAAGGTAGCAGTTATTACCCCGCCCAGCGCACCGGTGCCGATGGCTTTTTGCGCGCCCGCGCCCGCGCCGCTTGCCAGCATTAGCGGCAAGATTCCAAATCCAAAGGCAAGCGATGTCATGACGATAGGACGCAGCCTTAGTTTGGCGCCTTCCAGTGTCGCCTCGGTCAGCCCCATTCCCTGTTCCACACGTGCCTTGGCAAACTGGATGATCAGGATGGCGTTTTTTGTAGTAAGGCCCAGGATGGTCAGAAGGCCAATCTGAAAATAAACGTCGTTGGGCATTCCGCGCATGCTTGTGGCGATAGCGCCGCCGACCGCCCCCAGTGGGAGGGCAAGAAGGATCGCAATAGGAATGGTCCAACTCTCATACAGGGCCGCTACGCATAAAAAGATGATCAAAATTGAGAAGGCATAGAGCGGAGCAGCCTGAGTGCCGGCTTGCCGCTCCTGATAAGAAAGCGCTGTCCAGTCAAAACCGATCTCCTTGGGCAACTTCGAAGTTATCTCTTCCATGGCCTGCATCGCCTCGCCGGAACTTCTGCCCGGTGCCGCCTCTCCCCATATCTCTACGGAGGAGAACCCATTGTAGCGCTCCAGTTTGGGAGAACCGAATGCCCAGTGCCCGGAGGCAAAAGTGGAATAGGGAACCATCTTGCCCGCGTTGTTGCGCACATAGAGTTTTTCCAGATCACCGGGCAGCATACGGTAGGGAGCGTCGGCCTGAATGTCCACGTGCTTGACCCTTCCACCTCTGACAAAGTCGTTGACGTAGGCACTGCCAAAAGCTATCGAAATAGTGTCGTGGATGGCTGTGATGGGAACCCCCAGGGCGCCGGCCTTTTCCCAATCCACATCAATCCGGTATTCGGGGCAATCTTCCAGTCCATTGGGCCGCACCCGGGCCAATCTCGGATCCTTGGCCGCCATGCCGAGGAGTTGGTTGCGGGCCGCCATTAGTCCTTCGTGGCCCAGCCCCCCGAGATCCTGCAACTGGAAATCAAAACCCTTGGAATTGCCCAGTTCGATAACCGCCGGCGGTGTGAAGGCGTACACCTTGGCGTTGCGAATCTGTGAAAACGCCCGCATGGCCCTGTCGGCCACGGCGCCGGCCTTCAGATCTTTCCTATCACGCAGCTTCCAATCCTTGAGCTTGATAAAGGCCATACCGATATTTTGTCCCCGGCCGGCTTGATTCTGACCGCTAATTGTCATAAGACCTTCCACCGCATCTTTTTCTTTCACCAGGAAATAATCATTGACAATCTTCATTACATCCCTGGTCTGTTCCAGCGAGGAACCCGGCGGAAGCAAGGCCTGAACATACATTATCCCCTGATCTTCATCCGGTAGATAACTCTTAGGTAAATGCAGAAACAGCAATACCATCACCGCTACAATCAGCAGATAGAAAAACATATAGCGCGTGATCCTGTTTAACGAGTAACCGACCATTTTCAGGTACAGATCACGGAACCGGAAAAAGGCGCTATCAAACCATCTGAAAAACGGACGAAGGAAAGATATCCCGCCTTCCGCCGATTGATGCCCCTTGGGCACCGGTTTGAGCAGTGAGGCGCAGAGTACCGGCGTCAGAATCAAGGCCACCAATAGCGAAAGGAGCATGGAGGAGATGACGGTTACGGAAAACTGGCGATAGATGACGCCGGTGGATCCGGAGAAAAATGCCATAGGGCCGAACACTGCCGACAGCACCAACCCGATACCGATCAGAGCGGGGGTAATTTGTTCCATGGACTTGGCGGTGGCTTCTTTGGGGGAGATTCCTTCCTCGCTCATGATGCGTTCGACGTTTTCCACCACCACAATAGCATCGTCCACCAAAAGGCCTATGGCCAGCACCATGGCAAACATGGTCAGCATGTTTATGGAGAATCCGAACAGTCCCAGCACCGCAAAGGTGCCGAGAAGCACCACCGGCACGGCGATCGTCGGAATAAGGGTGGCCCGCATGCTTCCCATGAAAAGGTACATAACCAGAAAAACTAAAAAGATGGCCTCAAAAAGTGTCTTGGCCACCTCCTCAATCGCCACTTTTGTAAAAGGAGTAGTGTCGTAGGGATAAATGACCTTCACGCCGTGGGGAAAGTACCGGCTTAATTCCTTCATCTTCGCCTTAATCGCATTAGCCGTATCCAGCGCATTGGCGCCGGGTTCCTGCCGGATGGTCAATCCGGACGCAGGCATGCCGTTATAATAAGTAAAGGTATCGGCAAGGTCGGTCCCCAGTTCCGTCCACCCTATATCCTTGATCCGTACTCTGGATCCGTCCGGATTGACGCGGACAGGAATATTGGCAAATTCCTCGGGAGTCTTGAGTAGGCTATGGACAATGATGGCGGCATTGAGACGCTGGCCCGGTACCGCCGGTGCGCCGCCGAACTGGCCACCCGATATCTCCACGTTGTAGGCTTGAAGCGCCGCAATTACATCGTCCACCGTCAAACCGTAGTCCGTCAGCTTAGTAGGATTGTACCAGATCCGCATGGCGTATTCGCCGCCGAATCCTTCCACCTCCCCAACGCCCGGCACCCGCGACAGCACCTGCTGTATAACGGTAAGAGTGTAGTCTCTCAAATCAATATCACTCATGCTGCCGTCTTCGGAAACCAAACCCAAAATCATCAGGTAGTTTGCGGTGGATTTTCGCACTCCTATGCCCCGTTGTTGTACCACCAGCGGCAGCCTCGCCATGGCCAGTTGCAGCTTGTTTTGCACCTTGGCCCAGGCGAGATCCGGATCTGTTCCCGGATTGAAGGTAAGCGTGATTGTAGTAATGCCGGACGAATCACTGGTGCTGGCCATGTACATCATTTGATCCAGACCGGTCATCTGCTGCTCGATGATCTGCGTTACGCTGTTTTCCACCGTTTCCGCAGAAGCACCGGGATAAAGGCAGCTAATCCTGATGGAAGGCGGAGCGATGGGGGGATACTGTGTGATGGGCAAGTTGTAAATCGCCAGGCCCCCCAACACCATAATAATCATAGCGATGACCCAGGCAAAAACCGGACGTTCCAGAAAGAATTTTGATAGCATTGTGCGTCTCCGTTAATTTGATTTTGCCGGCGGCGGTGATGCACTCTTACGTTCACCGCTGTTTTTTCCGCCACTGATTTCAAAAGGAACAACCTTTACGGGAGCGCCGGGTTTCACCTTTTGCATACCTTCGATAATCACCCGTTCTCCGGGCGCAAGACCCGATGAAACAAGCCACTTATCGCCGATGGCCCGATCCAGCGTGAGCATCCGCAATTGAACATTGCTCTGTGCGTCCACGATCAATGTGAGCGGGTTCCCTCTCGGATCGCGTGACACGGCCTGCTGGGGAATGAGGATGGCCTGATTATTGACACCTTCCTGCACTACTGCCCGGACAAACATGCCCGGCAGCAGAACGGCTTTCGGATTAGGAAAGACGATCCGCAGAATGACCGATCCGGTTGTCGGATCAACCGTGACGTCTCGGAATTGAAGGGTTCCCTCCAATGGGTACATTGTACCGTCTTCCATGATGAGTTTAACCTTTTTCTGATCTGCTCCACTTTGCTCCAGACGGCCTTCCTTCAAACCACGCCGCAATCGCAGCACTTCGGCCGTGGATTGGGGAACATCCACGTACATGGGATCCAGTCGTTGAATTGTTGCCAGGACCGTGGGTTGCTGCGCCGTCACCAGAGTACCCTCTGTTACGTTGGATCTTCCGATGCGGCCCGAAATGGGTGCAGTAATGGATGTATATCTCAGATTGATACGGGCCATATCGACATTAGCCTTTCCAAACTGTATATCCGCCTGAATCTGTTTCAGCGCGGCAGCCGCATCGTCATAGTCCTGCTGGCTGACCGCTTTCTCGGCCAGCAATTCCCGCAGGCGATCAGCCTTCAACTGGATTGCCGACAAATTGGCCTCGGACCTGGCAAGCGCGGCCTTGGCATTGTCGAGCGTCGACCAATAGATGGCCGGATCGATCTTAAAGAGCGTCTGGCCGGTTTTGACATCGGCGCCTTCCGTAAACAGGCGCTCCTGGATGATACCATTAACCTGAGGACGCACTTCAGCTACTAAATTGGCGGATGTCCGCCCGGCCAATTCGGTCGTGATAACCACCTGCTTCGATTGTATCGTCACAACGGAGACTTCGGGAGTAATGTTTGGAGGGCCTGTGGCCTTCTTTCCGCAACCGCCCAGAATCAAACCCACAGCTAGAACGCTCGCGGCGGCAATCAGCCATCCGGATCTGTTATTGTTTTTCATTCGGCACCTCTGTTATTTTAATATAAATATCGCAAATATAATCCACATACGACAAAACTACGGCCAAATAGTTCCCATGGCTCTTTGCAGCTTCGCATAATTTACATTATAATCGCCCAAAGCATTGGCGTATTCCGATTTTGCTTTTGTCAATAAAGTTTGGGCATCAAGAACCTCCGTTGAGGTAGCCACTCTTTCTTTATATCTTTCCTCGGAAATGCGGAAATTCTCTTCTGCCTGTTCAATAACTTTCTGCCAAACAACAATTTGACTTTCCGTTTCCTGCAAGATCAGGTAAGCATTTTTTATTTCCAAAGTAACTTGGTCATTTAATTCTTTGGACGCTTCTATAGCTTGGTTCTCTTTGGCTTTACTGGCATCGACCCTGAATTTCGTTTTGCCCCATTCCCAGAAATTCCAACTGGCCACCGCCATCACGTACCAGCTTTCCGCATCTTGATAGTCACTACCGGAAACAGATGGATTATCGCCAAACCTTGAATAATTGCCAACCAGACTTAAAGTGGGGAAATAATCGCTTTGCGCTATCCGAACTAATTTTCCCGCTTGCGCCGCCTTGAGTGATGATATTTTGAGCTCCGGACGTGCTTGCTGGGCAACATTCAAACATTCTTCAAACGATTGATTGAGTGGATGATAGGCTAGAATGTCCACTACTTCTACCGGCGCAAATATCTTGCGTTTCAAAACCGTATTAAAACTGGACTTAGCCAGTTCCACCGCATTTTTTGCTCTGATCAAGGCTTGCTTTCCATTAGCTAACTCAACCTCGGCATGCAGTAAATCATTTTTGGGGATCATACCTACCTCGAAATAATTTTCAGCAACATCGCGGTGCGCGCTGAGCATCTCGACCGACTGTCGCGCCGCATCCTGAATCCTCTGCGCCCGCAGAATGTTGAAATAAGCAATTTTTACTTCCTGTACCACGTCTTGATATTTAGCCGTTTCCTCTAAACGGGCGGCATCTTCGCCAATACTGTTTGCCTGATAATTAGCCAGAATACCGCCGCCTGCAAACAGCGGCTGCTTTGCTTCTATGGCCCAGTTATAATTATTCTGAGTTCCTGCTATCAGCTCCGTGCCGTTTGGAATAATAGTGTTTAATGGCGGGGGAACATCAACAAACTTCATAAAAGGAGCTTCGTTCAATCGTGTATAGCTGTATGAAGTGCTGAACTTCGGCAAAAATCCGGTAAACGCTTCCCTTTTCTGGGCATTGGCGCCCTTGGACCCTTCTTTGGCAATGTTTATGACTATGCTGTTTTTCAAGGCGATATCAATGCTCGCCTCCAACGTCAATGGCTCTTCGGCAAAAACCAGATGTGGGAAAAAAGCAACTGTGAAAAGCGTTAAGATCATTATGCACCAATTTTTTTTAATCATATTTTTTCACTCCATTTAAAAAAATGTCCAGAATAAACCCCTTTTTAGAACGGAGGGACTCTTTTGCCGGCACTAACATCCATTCCATTGATGATGCTCTGATCAAGTGAAATAATGCCGAAGCCATCTCATGTGGCGGCAAGGCACGTAATAAGCCTTTTTTTATACCATCTTTTAATAAATTTTCAATGAAGTTTATATGTTTGAAATAATCATCAATAATTTTTTGGCGCAGCGATGTCATAACTTCCGATAAAGCGGCATTTTCTCCTTTTATAAATAATCGGCAAAAATCTGTGTTTTTCTCAATAAACTGCAAGTGCGCATCAATCAGCGCTTCAATTTTACCGGTTATATTTTTGGCCGCGTTCGTTGCTTTTCTAATGTCAGCGTACATCAAATCGAGTTTTTCGCTGATCATCGTCGTGTAAAGATTCTCTTTGCCTTCAAAAAACTGATAAAGAGATCCGATGGAAAAACCGGAAGCATTGGCAATTTCCGCCACAGTGACGTTATGAAATCCTTTCGTGGCGAATACTTTTTCCGCCTGTTTTAGAATTTCCGCCCGGCGCATATTAAACTCGCGCTTTTTTCTTTCCAACCTTTCCATTTATCAGAACCTTATATTTTTGAATTAGCATTCAAAATTTGAATAGAGGCTCAAATTATAGAATATTTATTATTTGTCAAGGGGAATGTGTAACACTTAGTAAAAAAATCTTGACAAATGAGAAAATATTAATACAATTGTTTCAATCGATTGTTTAATTTATATGAATTCTAAAATTAAAGAAAAGCCTAAAGTTGAATTGATCCTTGAAACTGCAGGAGAAGTCTTTGCAGAACAAGGTTACAATAAAGCCACGATAAGGGACATTTGCAAACGTTCCGGTGTGAATCTTGCGGCAATAAACTATTATTTCGGCGACAAAGAAAGATTATATCTGACCGTTTTAAAATACTATCGTGAACTTGCCATACAAAAATATCCCCTTACTTTCGGCATCAATGAAACGGATACTCCCGAAGAAAAACTCAGCAATTTTATTCATACTTTTATCTGCCGTTTTTTGGAAGAAGGAAAAACAGCATTATTTGGCAAACTCCTTGCCCGTGAATTTACCGAATCTACCGGGGCGTTGGATGTTTTAGTGGAAGATTTCATCAGGCCAACGTTCATTAAATTATCCTCCATCATTAGAGAAATTATGGGCAATAAATCTCCTGACAAAAAAGTAGAACTTTGTGCTATGAGTATTATCGGCCAATGTCTTTATTTCCGCAATGCCCGGCCTGTTGTTTTCCGGCTGCGGCATAAAGAAGGATATACTGACAAAGACATAAAAGAAATAACCAAACATATAATAAATTTTTCACTAAAAGGATTGGTTAACAACTAAAACATAAAAAGGAAATTTAGTATGAATCAAACATCAAAGTTTGAAACGCCCACTGGACCCCATTTAACCAGGATTCAAAGATTCTTTCATTTTGTCCGCCGCCACTGGGTAATAATTATTGTAACCATTGTCATTGTTGTTGCGGGCATAATATTCATCAGATCAAATATGACAGGTAAAAAATCTCTCAATGGTGAGCGTCCACAGCCTGTGACCGCCGTAATGACCAATAAGGCGGATTTTGATGTATATCTAAAAGGGTTGGGCACTGTCATTCCCACAAACACCGTAACTGTCAAATCTCAGGTCAGTGGCCAGCTAATGAGTGTACGCTTTAAAGAAGGACAACATGTCAGTAAAGGCGACCTCATTGCAGAAATTGATCCACGCCCCTTCCAGGTTCAACTGATGCAGGCCGAAGGGCAGCTTGCCCGTGACGAAGCGTTTCTAAAAAACGCTGAGAGTGATCTGGCGCTTTACAAGCAGTTGATTGCTCAGGATTCTATTGCCGCGCAACAGGTCACGACGCAGGACTCATTGGTTAAGCAATACCGGGGTGTGATTGAAACAGACAAGGGTCAAATTGCCAATGCTAAACTTCAGCTTATTTATGCCCGCGTTATCGCCCCGGTTACAGGACGCGTCGGTTTGCGGCAAGTTGATCCCGGCAATATGGTTCAGATTACCGACTCCAACGGTATAATAGTGATTACACAACTGCAACCGGTCACGGTTGTCTTTTCACTGCCTCAGGACAATTTGACGATTTTGTTGAAACGCTGGAATGCCGGGGCAACCAATTTACCTGTCCAAGCTTTTGATCAGGAAGGCAAGGTATTACTGGCCAGCGGCAAACTGCTCGCCATTGATAATCAGATCGATACTACAACGGGAACAGTTAAACTGAAGGCGATATTTGACAATAAGGATAACCAACTCTTTCCTAACCAGTTTGTTAATGTCCGGCTGAAAGTGGATACTCTTCATGATGCAACTGTAATGTCTTCTGCCGCAGTGCAGCGCGGAAGTATTGGCACTTTTGCTTATGTGGTCAAGGATGACAAAAGCGTAACCGTAAGGATGTTGAAACTAGGTCCGGCTGAAGGCGATAATGTAGTTGTAATGGAGGGCCTGGCGCCTGGAGAATCGGTGGTGACCGTCGGAGGCGATAAACTGCGCGAAGGCACCAAAGTTGAGCTTATAACGCCGGACAGTAAAGGGGCAGCCGTGCGCAATGGAAAAACAAACGCCGCGGCTGGACAAAAAAAACGGCCGTCTTCAGCAGCAAAGTAGGTTGGGTCAACCTTGACTTTCGTTCACATAATTCTTGCCCCAAAATTAAGATAGGCAATATATGAATCCTTCACGTCCTTTTATCTTGCGTCCCGTGGCTACATCACTGTTCATGGCAGCGATCCTGCTTGCGGGTATCATTGGTTATCATGTATTGCCGATTTCCGCGCTGCCCCAGGTTGATTACCCGACTATTCAGGTTGTGACACTTTACCCCGGGGCAAGTCCGGACGTTGTTACTTCCTCAATTACTGCGCCAATGGAACGCCAATTCGGCCAGATGCCGGGCTTAAACCAGATGTCTTCGACAAGCTCGGGTGGAGCATCGGTAATCACTCTGCAATTCAGCCTCAGTTTGAGCCTTGATGTCGCAGAGCAGGAAGTGCAAGCGGCGATCAATGCGGCCACTACATTTCTTCCCACAGATCTGCCGATGCCGCCGATATACAGCAAAGTAAACCCGGCGGATGCGCCGATTATGACCCTGGCCATAACATCCAAAACCTTGCCGTTGCCGAAAATTCAGGATCTCATCGACACGCGTGTCGCCCAGAAGATATCACAATTGCCGGGTGTCGGACTGGTCAGTATCAGCGGCGGACAAAAACCGGCTGTTCGCATTCAGGCCAATCCCAAAGCACTGGCATCCTATAATCTCATGCTGGAGGATTTGCGCACGGCCATCGGTAATTCCAATGTCAACCAGGCCAAGGGCAGTTTCGACGGACCGGAACGCGCCTCGACAATCGACGCCAATGATCAGCTCAAGTTAGCTGCGGAATATGAAAAAGTTATTGTGGCCTACCGCAATGGCGCGCCGATACGCCTTACCGATGTAGCGGATGTCCGTGATGATGCGGAGAATGTAAGCTTAGCGGCATGGAGCAATCAAACTCCGGCTGTCATAGTGAATATTCAGCGTCAACCGGGCGTCAATGTCATCGAAGTTGTCAACCGTATCAAGAATATAATTCCGCAATTGCGTTCATCGCTGCCTGGTTCGGTTGACGTTATCATGCTGACCGACCGCACCACGACCATCAGGACATCAGTGAATGACGTTCAGTTTGAACTGTTTCTGGCCATTGCCCTTGTCGTTATGGTCATTTTCCTTTTTCTGCGCAATCTATCCGCAACGATTATTCCGAGTATCGCCGTGCCGCTATCGCTTGTCGGAACATTCGGAGTAATGTACCTTTTCGGCTTCAGCATCAACAATCTTACTTTGATGGCTTTGACGATCTCGACCGGTTTTGTCGTGGATGACGCCATTGTTGTCATAGAAAATATAGCCCGTTATATCGAACAGGGCTTATCTCCAATGGAAGCCGCCCTCAAGGGTTCGGCGCAGATTGCCTTTACAATCATTTCACTTACTTTTTCCCTGATCGCCGTTTTGATTCCTCTTCTTTTCATGGGAGATGTTGTGGGCCGCCTTTTCCGGGAATTTGCAATCACCCTGTCCGTCGCTATATTGATTTCGGCCGTTATTTCATTGACGCTTACACCGATGATGTGCTCCAAACTGCTTAAGCATGTACCGGAAGAAAAGCAGGGACGTTTTTATCATCAAAGCGGCTTGTTTTTTGAGAGGACAATTGCCCGCTACGGTAAAATGCTCACGTGGGTTCTTGATCATCAGAGGACTACGTTGATAGTGGCTATTTCAACGCTGGTGCTGACAATCCTTTTGTATATCGTCATCCCCAAAGGTTTCTTCCCCGTGCAGGATACGGGCATGATCATCGGCATATCGGAAGCTCCGCAATCGATTTCATTTTCCGCCATGGCCGCACGCCAGCAGGAGTTGGCTAAATTGATTCTGCAGGACCCGGCGGTAGAGAGCCTTTCCTCCTTCATTGGTGTGGATGGAACAAATGTAACATTAAACAGCGGACGAATGATGATTAATTTGATACCGAAGAATAAACGCGGTCTTGATGCTTCCGGCGTTATCCGCCGTTTACAGAAAAGGCTTGCCGCGGCGGAAGGTATAACCCTATACATGCAGCCGGTGCAGGACCTGACGATTGAAGACAGGGTAAGCCGCACACAATATCAATTTACACTGGAGTGCGCCGATCCTGACGAACTCGGCCTTTGGACGGGCCGCCTCGTCGATCGCATTTCTCACTCACCGCACCTTACTGATGTGGCCAGTGATTTACAGGATCAGGGTCTGCAGGCTTATGTGGACATCGACCGCAATGCGGCCGGCCGTCTCGGTATTACGACTGCTGCTATTGATAATATTCTTTATGACGCTTTCGGCCAGCGTCTTGTTTCCACTATATTCACGCAATCAAACCAATACCGTGTGGTTCTGGAGGTAAAGCCGGATTATAAAAAAGGACCGGCAGCCCTGAACGATTTGTACATAACTTCCCAGTCGGGAACACAGGTCCCTCTGGGGGCAATCGCGCGGATATCGGAAAAACCCACGCCGCTGGTCGTCAGTCACCAGGGGCAATTCCCCTGTGCCACAATTTCTTTTAATCTGGCACAGGGAGCATCACTGGGGAATGCCGTTTCAGCTATCGAAGGGGCCGAGCGCGAAATCGGCATGCCGATCAGTGTCAAGACCGGCTTTCAGGGAGCGGCGCTGGCTTTTAGGGCATCGCTTACCGGCACACTGTTTTTGATTCTGGCTGCCATTATAACGGTGTATATCGTCCTGGGCATTCTCTATGAAAGTTATATCCATCCGATGACGATTCTATCCACTCTGCCTTCCGCCGGAGTCGGCGCGCTGCTCGCTCTGATGATTTCCGGAACAGATCTGGGAATTATAGGCATCATCGGCATCATTCTGCTCATCGGCATAGTGAAGAAGAATGCCATTATGATGATTGACTTTGCCCTGGACGCTGAACGCAAAGAGGGCAAACCACCGCGGGAAGCTATTTATCAGGCATGCCTGCTGCGTTTCCGGCCGATTATGATGACCACAATGGCTGCGCTACTTGGCGCGCTGCCACTGATGATCGGTACCGGAGTGGGATCGGAGTTGCGCCATCCTCTGGGCATTACGATGGTGGGAGGGCTTATTTTGAGTCAGATACTGACACTTTTTACAACTCCGGTAATTTATCTGGCCTTTGACCGCCTGAGCCGTCGAATTCGGGCCAAAATAGGACGTCTTCCAGTAATGGCCGGTCAAGGCGACGGGACTGTATTATGAGCATCTCCACTCCTTTCATTCATCGTCCTGTAGCAACAACATTGATCACGCTGGGTATTGCTCTGGCCGGCCTGGTCGCGTTCAGACTATTGCCGGTAGCGGCACTGCCGCAGGTTGATTTTCCAACAATATCCGTTTCCGCATCGTTTCCCGGAGCCAGCCCGGAAACAATGGCCGCCACTGTGGCCACGCCTCTGGAGCGGTCGCTGGGACGCATTGCCGGCATCACGGAAATGACTTCGTCAAGCTCGCTTGGTTCAACAAGAATTACTTTGCAATTTGACCTTGACCGGGATATAGATGGGGCGGCGCGTGATGTGCAAGCGGCTATCAATGCGGCGCGCAGCCTTCTGCCTTCGGGATTACCCAGCAATCCGACCTATCGTAAAGTAAACCCGGCGGACGCTCCTATTCTCATTTTAGCTCTTACCTCGGATACAATGACCAGAGGCCAGCTCTATGATGCAGCTTCTACTATTTTGGCGCAAAAACTTTCTCAGATAAAAGGCATCGGCCAGGTCTCCGTCGGCGGCAGTTCGCTTCCTGCTGTGCGCGTGGAATTGAACCCGGCCTTGCTCAACCATTATGGAATAAGTCCGGAGCAGGTGCGCGCATACATTGCCGCTTCCAATGCCAACCGGCCCAAGGGAGCCGTGGAATCAGGCGATAAGCACTGGCAGATCTATGCCAATGACCAGGCTAAAAAAGCGTCCGAGTACATTCCATTGATTGTGTCCTATCGCAATGGCGCGGCGGTGCGTCTTTCGGATTTAGGCGAGGTGGTCGATTCAGTAGAGAATGTGCGCAATGCCGGGTTATACAACAGCAAGCCCTCTGTTTTGTTGATCATAACCAAGCAGCCCGGCGCCAATGTCATCGAAACAGTCGATCGCATCAAAGCAATTTTGCCGCAGTTGCAAGCATCCATTCCGGCGGCGATCAATCTACAGATTGCCTCAGATCGCACCCCATCAATTCGTGCATCATTGACCGAAGTTGAACGCACCTTAATGATCTCCATCGCGCTGGTGATTCTTGTTGTCTTTTTGTTTTTGCGCAATATTTATGCGACATTTATTCCCAGCATTGCTGTGCCAGTCTCACTGATCGGCACCTTCGGCGTCATGTATCTGGCAGGCTACACATTGGATAATCTATCTCTCATGGCGCTCACCGTCGCCACCGGTTTTGTAGTTGATGATGCCATTGTTGTTCTGGAGAATACCTCCCGCCATATCGAGGCGGGCATGACTCCTTTTCAGGCGGCACTGCTCGGAGCAAAAGAAGTCGGTTTTACCGTTCTTTCGATGAGCCTCTCCCTTATCGCCGTATTTATCCCCATATTGCTTATGGGTGGCGTTGTGGGCAGGCTTTTCCGCGAATTTGCAGTTACGCTTTCCGCGGCCATTATGGTTTCTCTGATTGTATCGTTGAGCACAACACCAATGATGTGCGCCCGCCTGCTGCAATCAAAAGAAGATCTGAGCACCGGATGGTTCTATCGGAAAAGTGAGCGGATATTTGAGACGGTTCTTGGCTTTTACAGACGATCGCTTCGCTGGGCACTACGGCATGGCCGGCTGATGATGGCTATACTATTTGTTGTTATCTGCCTGAATGTTTTTCTTTACATCAAAATTCCCAAAGGTTTCTTTCCTCAGCAGGATACCGGTGCTCTTGTCGGCACAATCCAGGCTGATCAGAGCATTTCTTTTCAGGCTATGCAACGTAAACTGATCAGCATTATGGACATTATTCGTGCCGATCGGGCCGTTAGCAGCATAGCCGGGTTTACAGGAGGCAGTAACTCCGGTTTCATGTATGTTGCTCTGAAGCCGGTTCGTGAGCGCAAGGCTTCCCCTGATCAAATAATGGCGAGATTAAGGCCAAAACTGGCGCGCGAACCGGGCGCCAGAATGTTTCTGCAATCAGTGCAGGATATTCGCGTTGGCGGTCGGGCGGGCGGGGCTACCTATCAATATACTTTACAAGCCGAAGATCTTGCTGAATTGCGGCTATGGGATAAGCGCATCAAGGATGCATTTAATGAACTTCCCGAATTGACGGATGTAAATACAGATGAGCAGGACAGAGGATTGCAGACTTCCGTTGCCTTTGACCGGGACACAGCATCGCGCATGGGAATCACTGCGGCGCTAATTGATACGACATTAAATGATTACTTCGGTCAGCGTCAGGTATCCACAATTTATGATCCTCTCAATCAATACCATGTCATTATGGAAGCATCACCTCCCAATTGGCAAAGCCCGGAATCCCTCAAAGATGTTTACCTGATTATTCCTCCCAATGCGGGGCTTCCGAATGGAGCGCAGGTGCCTCTTTTGTCCTTTGCCAAATATAGCTTGACTAATACTCCGCTTGCTGTCAACCATCAGGGACAATTTGCCGCATCCACAATTTCTTTTAATCTTCCCTTGGGAGTGTCTCTTTCTCAGGCAACGGTGGCAATTCAGAAAGCAATGGCCAGTCTTGGCGTTCCCGGTTCCATCAGAGGAAGCTTTCAGGGGACGGCCAAGACATTTCAGCAATCATCACAAAGCATGCCCTGGTTAATTCTGGCGGCAATAATTGCCATATACATTGTGTTGGGTATACTTTACGAAAGCTATGTACATCCGGTAACAATTTTATCTACACTGCCCTCCGCCGGCGTGGGAGCCTTACTGGCATTAATGATATCCAATACTGAGTTTACCATCATGGCTTTGATCGGAGTTATTCTGCTGATCGGCATCGTCAAGAAGAATGCCATTATGATGATTGACTTTGCTCTGGAAAGGGAACGTAAAGAAGGGAAAAGCCCCGAGGAATCAATATTTGAAGCCTGCCTGATGCGATTTAGGCCGATCATGATGACAACAATGGCGGCGCTTTTCGGCGCCTTGCCTTTGATCTTACTTACCGGAGAAGGTTCCGAATTGCGCAGGCCTTTGGGAATTTCTATTGTCGGCGGACTAATTGTCAGTCAGATTCTCACACTATATACAACTCCTGTCGTTTATTTATACCTTGACCGTTTCCGGCTGTTTTGTTTAAGGGTATTGAGACGAAGGCCTGAGAGTTTGCCCCAATAGGTGTTGGAGAAAATTTAAGAGGATAATTATGAAAAATTTATTAATATTTAAAATTCTTCTTGTATTTTTAGTGGTGTTATCCGGCTGCTCCGTCGGGCCGGATTATAAGCGCCCTGATGCGCCGGTACCATCATCCTTCAAGGAATTGAAAGGATGGCGGGAAGCACTGCCCCGTGATCAGGAAATCAGAACAAAGTGGTGGGAAGCCTTCGGCGATTCTATCCTGAACTCACTGGAAGAGCAGGTAAATGTATCGAATCAGTCGATCGCTCTCGCGGAGTCTCAATATCGTCAGGCACAAGCTTTGGTGCAACTGGCCCGGGCTAATTACTTTCCGACTGTCACTGCGGAGGCAGCCTATACCCGCTCGCTGCCGGCCGGTGGAGGAGGAACCTATAGCGCAGTAGATCAGCAGCAGGTTTCACTTAATGCCTCTTGGGAAGTAGATTTATGGGGGAAAGTGCGAAGGCAAGTGGAATCCAGTAGCGCATCTGCCGAAGCCTCTTTTGCCGATTTGCAGGCTATGCGTTTATCGATGCAAACCGAACTCGCATTGAATTATTTTCAGTTGCGGATTTTGGATGCCCAAAAGAAAAATCTTGAGGAAGCAGTTGCGGCATACGGAAAAGCTCTGGAGCTTACTCAAAACCGCTATAATGCCGGTGTCGCGGCCAAAGCTGATGTCGCGGCAGCTCAGACCCAGCTTAAATCTGCTCAAGCTCAGGCTATCGATGTCGGTGTACAGCGGGCGCAATTGGAACATGCTATTGCAATCTTAACCGGCAAGCCGCCGGCCGATTTTTCTTTGCCGCTTGTGACATTTATTGCGCCGCAAATCAAAATTCCTGTGGGCATTCCCTCAGATTTGCTGGAACGCAGGCCGGACATTGCGTCGGCAGAGCGCAAGATGGCGGCGGCAAACGCCCAGATCGGCGTGGCTAAAGCGGCATATTATCCATCTCTTTCTCTTTCCGGATCATTGGGATATGCAAGCGCAGAATTGGCCAGCCTGTTTACATCGCCCAGTTTTTTTTGGGCGTTAGGTCCGACGGCTCTGGCGGCAACTTTATTTGACGGAGGGGCGCGTAAAGCACAGACCGAGCAGGCAAAGGCCGCATACGACGGAACAATAGCTTTTTACCGGCAAACAGTTCTGGCGGGATTTCAGGATGTTGAAGACAACCTGGCCGCCCTGCGCATACTGGATGAGGAAGCGCAGTCTCAAGAACTGGCGGTAAAATCAGCACAGGAATCGGTAATATTGACTACCAACCAATACAAGGCCGGGATTGTCAGTTACTTGAATGTAGTTACCGTCCAAACTATTGCGCTGACAAATGAAAGAGCGGCCATCAGTATCAGCGGCCAGCGTTTGAACGCAGCCGTCCTGCTCGTCAAAGCTCTTGGCGGCGGTTGGAGTGCGTCAGACAAAATATAAAAAAGGTACCGGTGATAAATTTAATTTTCTCAGGATATATACATAAGGTATTTTCTTGGTATGTTATGCAAAAAAATTGTGGTGTCTGAGTTTTTACAGAGATACATATAAATTAGTATACCTCTTCTTCCAACTTATGAGCCAGTGGGTAATAGGTAGTGAATTTTGAACTTTTTAGCTAGTTTTGAGAAACGAAGTAAACCCTTTGTAATAGCAGTAGCATTTGCGCTCATCGGTGTAGTAGGCATCCTTGACTTCCTGACGGGTTATGAGTTCGAATTTTTATTGTTCTATTTGATTCCTATTTTTCTAGTCACTTGGATCACGGGCCAACGAGTTGGAATCTTGGCATCTCTTGTCAGTGCCTTAGTTTCGTTTATTTCGGACGTGGCGGCCGGGAAAGCATACTCCCATCCTTTGATCTATGTTTGGAATACCCTCATGGAATTCGCTTTCTTTGTTGTAATCGCGCTTTTGTTATCAATGTTAAAAAGAGCACTGGAACATGAAAAAGAATTATCCAACACAGACTACTTGACAGGCGCAGTGAATTCCCGTGTCTTCTATGATTCGCTGCAGACGGAAATTAACCGCTCCCAGAGATATAAAAATCCGTTTACTATAGCCTATATTGACCTTGACAACTTCAAGACCGTGAATGACGAGTTTGGACATAACACAGGTGACCAGGTACTCCGTTTTGTAGTCAATCAAGTCCGAAAGCATTTGCGAAAAACAGATATAGTTGCGCGGCTCGGCGGCGATGAATTTGCGTTGCTCTTGCCAGAAACAAACCAGGAATCTGCGCAAATTGTCCTTGCTAAACTTCAATACGACATTTTAGCGGAAACGCAACAAAACAATTGGCCGGTGACAATTAGCATTGGTGTATTGACATGCATTGACACGCCGCATGCAGCAGAAGAAGTAGTTAAAATGGTCGATGATTTGATGTACTCAGTAAAACGTGGCAGTAAGAATGATATCAAATACGCCACTTACACGGACTAACCCGTGCGTCCAGCCAACGATGCTCCCATACAGCGAACACATACGTTCCATTAGAAATTTGTTTGAGAATCACTGGTATGAAACCCCAAGGCAAGCTTTGGAAACATATTCCGTAGCAAGCTGCGTGGTATTATACCCTCCGCTTTGCGGGATTGTTCAACTTACCAATTCCGCTATGCTTCGCTTTCGGAATTGGAGTTTCACGAATAAAGACTGGAAGCAGGATAAATATTTAGGTATGATAAAGTGAACCATCGTATAAATATAATAGTAACAACAGGAATAATATGAAACGGGAAATAGCAGATCTGCGCGAAAGCCTTATCCTCATCGGCGCCATTATCATACTGGTTGGTTTGGGTAGTTCCATCTTGATTTATCAGTCAGCCGGCAATGATTCGGACGGTGTTTTGGGTTACGAAATAATAAATGGATCTGCTTATCCGATCAGGCCTGAAGATTCCAGAATGTATAGACGGGATTTGGAACTCTATGGTGGAAAAGCAGCTGTAGTTGTAGATGATTTCAGTCGTTGGTTTGTAGGATTATGGCATGGAAAATCACTCGCCTTCACAGTAGCCGGCATTAGCATTTTTATATCATTTATGTTTTTCTTTGCTGCCACTCGCATGCCATCCCGCATAAAACCTGATGTCCACAGTGAAAATCATCGGGAGTAACCTTAATCCAATTCTCTCCTCTCTGCATATTTATTACCCACTTGGATACCAATAAGTGGATACATTTTATCCGCTATCGCTTAAGAAATTACCGTGTCTATTAAATAATATTTATTAATATCAAATGCTTGTCATATATTATTCTGATTGGCATATTTCCTGCTGTTCATATGATCAAAATATTTTTGCGAAAGGAGTCTTAGAAAATGAAGAAAATATTTATCGTCATTGCTGTCCTTATCGTATCTGCAGCGTTTGTGGCATCGGCGTATGCCCTTCAGCCCGATAAAAAACCTGGTTCTCACAAAGAATTCTGTTTTAAAAAACATCTTGGCCTTTCAGATCAACAATTAGCCAAGATGAAAGAACTGAAAAACCGCTTCCATAGTGATACGAGAGATTTGAGATACAATCTCGAAATCAAGCAGGTAGAAATGCGCAAACTTTTCACAGATCCCAAGACAGATGATGCGACACTTCTTGCAAAGCAGAAGGAAATAAGTGAACTTCGTCACCAATTATCGGACAAAAAGGATGGGATGAAAATCGAGTGGCGTAAAATTCTCACTCCGGGGCAGATTGCTGAACTTGATAGAATACCTCACAGAAACCATGAAAGGTGGGCACACCATCATAACCATGATAGCCACCCCGGCAAAGGCCCTAGCAAAGAGATGAAATCAGCGCCCTCTCGATCCTGATCTTAATGGGGAAACATGGGCAAAAAACAGGAGAGATCATTTCGTTGTTAAATAATAGATGTAAGTATAATTTTAATAAATTACTGAGATGAATTTTGCGTCCTCCTTTGTAGTCGCTTCATCAATAGAGGATTTCATAGCCCCGGAGTGGTGCCTGGGGCTATGAAATATTGAATCCATAAATATTTTTTATTTCATCCAATTTATTTTATCTTGCTCATCTGTTCATATGAACAGAATATATTAGGAATTTCTGCCATGAGAAAAAAAATTGTTATCCTGTTTTACGCCTTCGTTATCACCACCTTGATCGGCTGTGAATTACCATATCAAACGAAATCTCAAGGAACATACATAATTGCCAATGCAAGTTATGATATATCTCTGCTCTCTGTGGAAAAATCCACTGGAAGTGAAAAGGTATATGAAAAACAAAGAATTGAAATAGTCCTTGAGGCAGGAATTACAAAATTTTATTTTGAAGATGATATGATGAGAATAAAATGGCGTCCGGCGCCTAACGACATAGTCTTTGTTGTTCATAATAAAACGGATAATCCCGTGAAGATTGTTTGGGATGAAGGGAAATTCATTGACGCGGAGGGTGTAACTCACAAATTACTACATTCTGGAATCGGCTATGAAGAAAGAAACGATTTTCATCCTCCCACTATTGTTTATGCAAAAGACACTCTTGAAGATTTCGTATATCCGGCAGATTGTTGGCAGAAAGAAGAATCCGGCAGAAAGTCTCATAAAAATCAAGGTCATTGGAAGAGAGGTTCGTTTCTGCCGACTCAAATCAGAGGAACCGCAGAAGAATTAAGAACTAAGGCTGAACCTTTTGTTGGTAAAACCTTTCAGGTGATCCTTGCTCTGCAGATTAATGGTGTTCGAACTGATTATGTTTGCACTTTTATAGTCAACAATGTGGATGTAACTGAAAAGGAACAACAACCGGAAAAAAATTCTAACAACGGAGGAGGTAGAAGAGGTAGCAGAGGAGGTGCATTTTGATCATTACCTGATTTCAAGGTAACGGTGTCCGAAAAGCAAAGAGCACTAAACCTATAAAGAGCAGAAGATTTTATATCGATTTAAATCATTGCGGTATTAGTTATTTTGGAAATTTTTGATGAAAGTAGATATCATTGTAGCAACATATAAGCGATACGACCTTTTGCAGGAGGCTTTGAAAAGCGTGGCCAATCAAAGTTATCCGCATTGGAAATGCTGGATTGCAGAAGATGGCGAGTCGAAAGAAACTTATGAAGCCGTAAAACCTTTTCTGCGGGATAACCGTTTTGCCTATCTGCCCGGAACGCATGCGGGCTATCCCTCTGTTCCCCGAAATCGCGCCATTCGACAAGGAACTGCTCCCTATATTGCGTCACTGGATGATGATGATCTCTGGCTGCCTCAGAAGCTGGAAAATCAAATTGCTTTCATGGAGAGCCATTCGGATTGTGTATTGCTAGGGTGCAACGGCTTTCTATGGAAAGGAACAAGAGAACTGAATAATGCACAACTATATTTTGAAAGAAAAAAAATGTTCGGAAAGATAAATTATGATAATTTTATTAACCAAAATTATCTTATCCATTCCTCTGTAATATTTCGAAGAAACGCTGTTGATAAGTCGGGACTATTTAATGAAGACCCTTCCCTGCAGCCAGGACAGGACTATGAATTATGGCTGCGTATCGGTGCGCTTGGTGAAATCTGGAATTTAACCGAACCGCTTGTAGTGTGTCGAGAAACTCCGTCTACTCATTATAATAAAAACCCTAACCGTCACGATAAATATAAAATATTGGCCAATATCTACGTATCTGCATTAAAGGGTGTTGAAGGCATACCCAATCCCCTTTCTTATTCTGAAAATGCTCGTCTCGCCGCTGCCTGCCGCCGCGAAAGAGATTTTTATCTTGCAGGCCCCAGATTTCTGGGAAGATTAAGGCATGAAATGCAATCAAAGATAAGACAAATTTGATGATCATTAACAATGTGGGTATTTTTTCTACAGGTGTGTACTAAAATTGGATATTTATTACTCATATTTATGTCTCGCAAAGAAGTTTACTGATCGTTGAAAAACTATAATAGCAACATTAATTCAATATGTTGCACCTTAAATAATACGACTGGCATATCTCTTGCTTTTAATTGTTATAAGACGTATGTAAAATACATAAAAAGAAAAGGGATGATCAGCAACAGAAAAAACAATCCTTTTGTGACTATAGTTTATTTTGTACTTAACTAAGAAGGAGGACATAAATCATGATTTCAATTTGTAATATGATTACAGGGAAACATATACAAAGACGTTGGTTCTCAAAAACATGCCTTCGGCTTTTGCTTATCTTATTAATCCTTACGCTGGCTGCGTGTTATCCTGCGACTTATCGCGAAATCCCCAGTGCAAGCCAAAGCCCAAAGACTCCCATAACTCAGGTCTATTTTTATCCGAAAGAGGGACAGACGACCGAACAGCAGTCGCGAGACCACTATGAATGTTACAACTGGGCGGTACAACAGACCGGCTTCGATCCGAGTCAATCATCAATTCCACCCGAACAACGCGTAAAAGTTGTACCAATGCCTCCGCCCGGACATGATACCGCAGTCCTGGCAATTACCGGTGCGGTGCTGGGTGCGTTAATAGCCGGACCGAGACACGCAGGGGCTGGCGCATTGATCGGGGCAGGAAGCGGAGCTATTGCCGGCGCTGCATCTGATGCTTCCAGGCAGCAAAACGCTCAGCAGTTGGAAGAAGCTTATGTGAACCGCGATCAGGCACTCGATGCCCGCTATGAGGCAAAAGCTAGCGACTTCCGGCATGCAATGTCAGCTTGTCTCGAAGGCCGCGGCTACAGTGTGCAATAAGGAATATTAATATCTACATTTAATTTTATGGAGGTAATAACCATGTCATATAATAGAAATAAGAGTTGGTATCTTGTAATCGGGCTTATGCTGTTAGTTTTTTCAGGGATTATGCTTTTCGGGTTTACGCAGGTGGCAGGTGCGGAAGAGCGTGGCTCCGGACATCATCAGGTCATGGATTCACGTCATGGCCATAACCATGCCTACCCGGCACGCGGTCAGCATTTTGATAGGCTACCCAGCGGCTATCGGGCGGTGGCCTATGGCCGCTCACGATACTATTTCCATGGAGGTGTCTGGTATCGCCCGTATGGCCGGGGTTTTGTTGTCGATGCGCCTCCATTTGGTCTTATAGTTCCTTTTTTACCTCTGTACTACACGTCGCTCTGGATAGGCGGTATTCCTTACTATTATGCCAACGACACATATTACACTCAAACCGCGGGCGGCTATGTGGTTGTTGAGCCGCCGAAAGGTGAAGTCGCGCAGGCGCCACCGGCGACAACAGGACAGTTATTCATCTATCCCCGCAATAGCCAGAGTAAAGAGCTACAGGCAAAGGATCGTTATGAGTGCCACAGTTGGGCTGTGGGGCAGATACACTACGATCCGACTCAGCCGGCAGTCAATGTTCCCGAGGATCAGACGAATCAGAAGCGCGCAGACTATCAACGGGCGATGGGTGCCTGTCTTGATGGCCGCGGGTATACCGTGAAATAATAGAAGACTGCAAAAATAATTACGGCTTCAAAAAATATTGTTGTCATCGGTTACGCCAAAAGTGTTTGGTCGGATGAGTACAATCTCGATCTTTCCCTGAAACAAGCCAAGACAGTAGCCATAATTCTGGTAAACAAAGGCGTTGGTAAGGATATCGATGTTATCTATTAAGAAAAAAAGAAATCTGCCTATACCAACGCCTGATGGTGGGTCCGAACCGCAAAATCGCCGGGTTGAGATAATTGTCCGTTAAACTAGTCAAGTAATTTTTGTGGTTTGGTCAAAAAAGAGAAAACTATACAAACCTGCTCCTGCAAATTGAATATTTTATTCGATTTCTTTAAAACATTGAACGTTTCTTTAAATATTTAAAAGTCCAGCAAACTTCTCTATCAATACAACATTAAGCAGGGCAAACTATTTTATAATTAATATCAAATACTTAAAAAATATTATTGTATATCAACTCTATTTGGCATACTTATTTCATGATAAAAACTTGAAAAGGAAAATTTTTTAAGATTACATAAGGAGGAACAGGTTATGAAAAAGATAGTGCAAACAACGCTTCTAACGGTTTTCGTAATTTTGATAACGACATCTTTTAGTTATGCCCAATTCAGCGTTACCGGAAATAATAATTTCCCCTTCTTTCATTTGGGCTGTTTAATTATCGGCGGATTGATTATTATTTCTCTAAAAAGAAAATATGCTCAATTATATATGAGCGAAGCTATTGGATCATTTGCCCTATATACTGTTTTGGTTGCTCTTTTTACCGTACCAGTGGTCGACGCTCTTAAAACTTTAATTAATTAACCCCTCCCTTCACCCCTCGAAGTTGTACCCTTAAAAACCCCGTGCAATCCCGGCGGGGTTTTTATCATAATATTTTCTCTTCGGTTCGATCATTTAGTTTGATGGATTTTTTTGACGAATTGTTCCCGACGCCACTATTTAATTGCCGAAACAAACTCAGTTAGGCACACAGATACTGATTGGGCCAGATTTTGCAAAAGATTGGTTTCCATATCGGGCGTATAACGATCATGATAGGCATCGCCATTATTCCAGCTTCCGGCAATTTCATCATTCACTTTAAACGGAACTAAAGCCAAGGATTTGACAAAATACTTTCTATTCGAAGGCAATAATTTGTAATACGGCTGTAAATCTTTATTGACTAAAACCGGTTTTAATCCGGCAGGAAGAATTTCGCGAAACAACTCCGGTGTTATTACCTTAAGCCTGTCTTGCAAAACATCAGAAGATTTTATTGCCGCGATGATAGACTTGTTATTTACAGTATCCGTTAACGTAAGCCAGACATAAGGAACTTTAAATTCTTTTTCTATGCCCGCAAAAAGAATTTCAAAAAGCCCGGCAATATTCTTGGCTTCCGACAATCCTGTTTCAATTTTCCCGAAACTGGCGGCAATTTTTGTATTGATGCGTTCAATATCTTCCATTTTATTCATTCCTGTCACATTTCCCACTGCGCATAAACAATCAGATGGTCGGACGGCTTTTCAGCAAGTCTTGATTCTAAATCAATAGAACAGCTTTTTGATTTTAGGGCAAGTGATTTCGTCGCCAAAATATGATCAACGCGCCAACCCAACTTTCGAGCTACGGAATCCCGGATACGATAATCGAAAAAAGTATATTGCCCGGCAACACCCGGATGATGTTTACGGAATACATCCGTAAAGCCCCATGATTTAACATCTTCATAAGCTCTCCATATTTCCGGATTAAAACAAACGTGTCCTAATATTCTCTTCGGGTCGTGCACATCTATATCTTCCGGCGCGACGTTGAGATCACCGCACCAGATTATTTTATTTTGCGGCTGAAAATACTTCTGAAGATATTTTTTCAAACGTGCAAACCAGGCCAACTTATATGCAAACTGCGGGCTTTCCATTTCCTGACCTTGCGGAACGTAGGTATTGATTATCGTCAGATCATTATATGTAGCGATAATTAAACGGTCGGGATCGGCAGGTTCACTATCAAAGCCGAACATTACTTTTTGCGGTTTTTGTTTCGAGGCAATGGCCACACCTTTATATTGTTTATCGCCTTTGAAAACTACATAGTAACCCAACGCCTCCAATTCGGCCGCGGGAAAGCTGGTGTCGGCAACCTTTGTTTCCTGCATACAAAAATAATCAGGATTGTTTTTTTGCAGCCACGGCAAAACAATATGCATGCGGGAGCGTATGGAATTTACATTGTAAGTCGCGATCTTCAAAATAAGCTCTGCCTTTCGTAAATTACTGGTGATTAATATCACGACCGAAGATTGCGCTCAAGTTTTTTTGCGGCAGGTATGAAGATAAATTATAAATCATTCTGTCTGAAGTTATGCCCTTGATATATTTCCATAAATATTATAGATTTCGACCTGCATTCTATAGAGATGAAGGAGTTTTAAACGTATGACGCAAGCTATGATCTTGTTCTCAAGCGATTTTATCCGTGATATCATAGAAGATGATCTACAGACGAACAAAAACGAAGGGCGTGTCGCTACCCGTTTTCCGCCAGAGCCCAACGGCTATATCCATATCGGACATGCCAAATCTGTTTGCCTCAACTTCGGCATTGCCGCGCAATATCAGGGGACATGTAATCTCCGGCTGGATGATACGGACCCCTTGGGCGAATCCATGGAATTCGTGGAATCAATCATTCGCGATATCCGCTGGCTGGGATTTGACTGGGGTGACCGTCTGTTTTATGCCTCTGACTATTTCGAAAAGATTTATCAATTTGCCGTTGAGCTTATCAAATCCGGCAACGCCTATGTTTGCAGTTTGAGCCCCGATGAAGTACGGGAGCAACGCGGAACATTCACCGAACCGGGCAAGGAAAGTCCCTATCGCAACCGCTCCGTGGAGGAAAATCTGGACATGTTTCAACGTATGCGGGCCGGCGAATTTGCCGACGGCGCCCATACTCTTCGTGCTAAAATTGATATGGCATCTCCCAACATTGTCATGCGCGATCCCGTAATCTACCGCATCAAACGGGAACCGCATTACAGGACAGCAACAAAATGGGTCATTTACCCCATGTACGACTTCGCCCATTGCCTATCCGATGCTCTGGAAGGAATCACCTACTCCATCTGCACTCTTGAGTTCGAAAACAACCGTCCCCTGTACGACTGGATCGTGGGAAAGCTGATCACCGGCTTGCGCCCGCGGCAGATCGAATTCGCCCGTCTCAATTTGAGCTATACGGTTCTCAGCAAGCGGCGGCTCATTGAATTGGTGAAAAAAGACTATGTGCAAGGCTGGGATGATCCGCGTATGCCCACCGTGACGGGAATGCGGCGCCGGGGCTACACGCCCGAGGCTATCCGAAAATTCTGCGCGGAAATCGGCGTGGCCAAAAACGACAACCTGATTGATGTAGCCCTGCTTGAGCATTGCGTGCGCGAGGATCTCAATGATCGCGCGCCCAGAGCAATGTGCGTTCTGCGACCTCTGCGCGTTGTGATCGACAATTATCCGGAAAACCAGATGGAACAGTTCGAGTGCGCCAACCATCCGCAAAATCCCGAAATGGGAACGCGAAAGATTCCCTTTTCCAGAGTGCTGTATATCGAGCGCGATGATTTTATGGAAAATCCTCCGAAAAAATATCATCGCCTCGGCCCGGGACGCGAAGTTCGCCTTAGAAACGCTTATGTCATAAAATATGAAAGCATGGTGCGAGACGATCGCACCGACGAGGTGATTGAACTGCACTGCACCTATGATCCCCAAACCCGCAACGCGTCGCCGGCAGACGGACGCAAGGTGCCGGGCGTTATTCACTGGGTTTCGGCCCAACAGTCTGTACCTGCGGAGGTTAGGTTATACGACCGGCTGTTTAGTATTGAGGATCCGGGAAGCGAAGGGGAAGATTTCATTAATCATCTGAACCCGAATTCTCTGGAGATCCTGACGACCTGTTATGTTGAGACAAACCTGAAAAACGCCGGTCCAGAGAGCCAATATCAGTTTGAAAGGCTTGGATATTTTTGTGTTGATATGGATACTGTCGCGGGAAAACCAGTTTTCAATCGGGTTGTGCAACTGCGGGATTCATGGGCAAAGATTACCGGAAGCAAAGACTATTGAAAAACGCCCATCTGCTTCGTTGTGCTTCGGCTCTCGCTGCTCACGTACGTTAACAGTACGCTCTGCGTCTCGATCCTCGCGCGCCTTGCATATAAGCAATTTTGAATAGTCTGAAAAAATTGGACTTTTGTTATACTTGGATTAAAATTTGGCTGGGGAATAAGGATTCGAACCTTAATAAACGGAGTCAGAGTCCGTTGTCCTACCATTGAACGATTCCCCAGTAAGGAATGTAAAAAATGTCGCCCGTTCAGTTCTTTTTTAGGAGCCTGCTTTCGGGCGGCGTGACTATAATGCGATTGATTTTTTATGTCAACAAATTTTCTTCATAATCGCCTGTAAAAAGGAAACTATGCTATGAAATCACTATACAAGGCAATTTGCATTGCATGGCTTGGTTTGTGGGCGGGAATTGCCACCATTATCCTGGGTATTCCCGTTATGATCGCGGGCTTGCTGAGCCGTACCGGCAATCTCGCCTTTTCCATTTCGAAGCTCTGGGCATATACCATGCTTGCCGTATCCTTTGTCCGCACGGAAATAAAAAACAAGGATAAAATTTTGAAGGAAACATCTTATATCATTATTTCCAACCACCAATCGCATTATGACATCATTACGCTGGTTACTACCTTGGGCATCCAATTCCGATGGATCATCAAAAAGGAAATTCTCAAACTCCCGATTTTCGGGTACGCGCTATACGCCTCACGGAACATCTTCATTGACCGCTCCAATACCACCAGCGCAATTGAAAGCATCAACAAGGGATTTGATCGTTTACCCAAGGGCATGAGCGTGATGGTGTTTACCGAAGGGACGAGGTCACCCGACGGGCAGATTCATGAATTCAAAAAAGGGGGATTCATAACAGCCGTCGCGCGGAAGATCTCCATCCTGCCGGTTACAGTCAATGGCAGCAGGCGCGTCATGCGTAAAGGGAGCTTTACCTTGAAGCCGGGAAAGATTCAGATCGTAATCGGGGACCCCATCGATACCAGCGGTTATACCACCGATACAGTTCAGAAACTTATCGATAAAACACGTCAGACAATTATGGCGAATTTTAATCCCGAATATATTGGGACGAACTAACGAAATATTGATTACAGCGCAACCGGCGCATTACGAGGAAGGCAAAAAATGTCAAAAAGAAAAGTGACCGTGAAATCAGGGAAACGTAAAATTACAGAAATGGATCGCAAAATGGCGCAGTTCTGTATTAAATGTACAGTATGCAGGTATGCCCGTAAAAAACAACAAGGGGCCGCGTTCTGGTTTGTCAAAAAGATTGAAGGCAAACTTTGTCCTTTCTGCAAAGCCTATGAACGTGTTTATGGCCGGAAAGCCCACCAGCCGCTTAGTTAATGAGACCTAAACTTTAGAAACGAAGTGCACTGAAGTTTTATTGGTCGAATTATCCCCGAAGCGAAGCGTAGTGGGATTGATTAGATAAAAAGGATGCTGAAATGAATATTTCAAAGTGGTTGGATAAAAAAGAAGCCGAAGGCATTGACGTTTCTCACATCGAATTGCCTGAAGATTTGGCCAATGAAGAAGCGCCGGACGAAACGATCTTTTTTAAGGAGATACGACCTTGCAGTATTCTCTGCACCGGTAGCCATCCTTTTTCTACGGTCGAGCGATTCGGGGACTGGTATTATTGTCGAGGCCGTGACAAAGAAAATGGCCCGCACACCACAAAACCGCAATGGTGGATGTTTACCAAAGACAAAGACTTCGCAATTAAAACAGCCAGGATGCATATAGAAAAAGCCTGATAATTATTACAAGGAGCACGACGGCAAATGAATTTGCTTTCTTCCAAATTGGGCTTGACATCCAATAAAAAAATGAAGACGCAACGAATATTTGTCCTGACCATTTTATTCCTCGTTATGCTTTTTATGAGCGTCGGATGCCAGACGATCCCACCGGCACAAAGAACGGAAAAATCAAAGATTGAGCAGACAATAGACCATTATGCTGCACCGGATGGCGCAGAAGGAATAGCCCGCTACTACGCGAAACGCCACCACGGAGGAAGAACCTCTTCCGGTGAGATCTATAGCCCGCAAAAACTGACAGCAGCCCATCCTTCCCTTCCGCTTGGCACACGGGTGAAGGTCGTGAATCTTGCCAACGGCAAATCAGTCATCGTAACGGTCAATGATCGTTGCCGCTCGCATGAGGAAGTATTCATTGATTTATCACGTAAGGCGGCGCGCCAGCTCGGTATGATCCGACAGGGAAAGGCTAACGTACGGATCATCATCGTTGAGAATGATAATCCGTCAGACGAAATCTTGACCAGCACACAAAAGTAACTAATGAATTTTTGTCTAAACAAAATAAAGGAGGTATGGCGATGACTTTAAACAACCCGGAAGCAACCCAACAGGCATTGAACCTTTTGAGGAGCGGCGATACGTTCCAGTGGTATGTCATCCCTCTCCTTGTGATCGTCCTTTACATCTATGCCAACGAGTATGAAAAGGGCAATTATCGCGTTATCGCCGGAGGGCTGGCCCTTTACATGGTCCACTGGTTTGTGGAAATCGGCAATGCACTCATCCAACACTTTTCCGGTCATGCTCTGTGGACGGTACCTTCCGGAACAGCATTTGAAATAATGGTGGGTGTCGGAATCGAAATTAATCTAATGTTCGCTATCGCCGGAATAGTTGTTTGCAAGCTTCTGCCCAAAGACCCGACGCTGAAAATTATAGGCATCAATAACCGTTGGGCCTTTACAGTTGCCAATGCTGGTCTTGCATCCATTCTGGAAATATTTTTAGTGAAGACGCCGACTTTTGTGTGGGTTTATGGATGGTGGGGAGCTTTCCCGGTTTTTGTGACGGTTTACATCCCCTTTTTCGCCGCTGCCTGTTACGTGCATGACTGGCAGCCTCGGGCACAAAAGCTTTTCATCGGTTCTCTTTTCGCCATTAACGCCATTGCACTAATCGTGTTTGCGGGAATCCTCAAGTGGATCTGATTTGAGGGCCGGTCATGAAACTGCTTATCCGTGGTGGAAGTATTGCCGCTGGTCACGGTGTAATCAAAAGTTATGTAGATATTCTCAAAGAATCCCTTCTTAAGAAAGGGATCGAGGTGATTAACCGATCAAGGTACAGAGAAACTTCTTTTGATGGCATCGGCACATTCAACGAGGACATTGCTAACTTTAGGCCTGATATCCTTCTTGTCCAATTCGGTGTTGATGATGCTTTCGGGTATGTCTACCGCTCTGAATTTCAGGAAAATCTCGTGCAGATGATCAGGTTGTCGCGCCTGCGTTTCAATCCGGTCATCTTCCTGGCTACTTCCCACACTTTCGATAATCCTCATGATATGGATGCTGTTTATATCTTTTACAGGTCTTTGCGGATTGTGGCTTCAGACCTGGGCTGTGAATTGATTCCAGTACACAACTACTGGGCTGGTTATCTTGAAAAAAATAATCTGTGCAGTAAGGATTTGGTCCTGTCAGATTCCAGGTATCCCAATGAGAGAGGACATCTGGTAATAGCAGAGGCAATACTAACTTGGCTTAGCAAAATCTTTGACCATCGCCAAAACAATTAGGGGCAGTTGTGCCTCATTTTAATAAGACTCGCTGAAAACGAATGAAGTGAAGTTTGAAGCGCTAGTCGAATTATCCCGCGAAGAGGAAAATATGAACACCGCCGCTTGCTTTAGGATTCATATTCGTGATTGACAGATAACATATTTCTTCATATATTATTTCCACCGTGACAACGGGTATAAAAACACGAAGCTTGCTTTGATTTTTTATATCCTCCGCTTTGCGGGATAATTCGACCTGCAAGTTTCAGTGCACTTTTTTTCTGAAACTTGGGTCTCATTAACTTAGCAATTCCTAATAAGCGCCGCTTTCGGAATTGGAGTTTCACAAAATAGGAGGCTCTTATCAATTATCCATATTCTTAACAGTTTTGATTATTTCGGTTCCATTTAAGCCAAGGCAAAAAAAAACGAAGGAGAACAAGTATGCCGAAAACCAGAATAATAAAATATGCACTCATAGTATTTTTTCTTTTACCCTTGATCACTTTTGCAGAGACACAGGAAATAAAGGAATATAAAGTAATAAAGGGAGATACCCTTTGGGATATCTCTAAGAAGGAATTGAATGATCCCTTCATGTGGCCCAAGATATGGAAAGAAAATTCCTGGATAGCAAATCCTCACTGGATCTATCCCGACCAGATGATCAAGATTCCTCTCTATTTTATTCAAGAGGAAAAACGCGCGGCGGAAGTCACGCCGAAATCTACAGAGGAAGTCACTCAAAAACCTGCCATTGTCGCAGAACAGCAATATAAAGGAATAACGGGAATTGTTTTGTATGATGGGACTGTTATTGAAGGACAAATACTCTTTATGAGTGCTGACATCGTAAAGATTCGCACAAAAGATGGAAATACATCATCATATTCTTTTATTAAGGAAGTCCAATCTTTTATCAAAGAATGATAAATACGATTGTTGAAAATGGAACTCCGGGGACATCATACTAGTTTTTTCTTGACAATAGCCCGTAAATAACCAAACGGGAAACAGAGTCGCATCCCTACCCTTGACAATTGCCGCTATGCGTCCCTATTCCTGATTTGTAAGTAGAGCCCCCATGGCAAGTTGCGGGAAATGCGCTCACTACCGAAGTCAAACGGCAATAATTATTGCCAGCAACAGGAATATCAGCGCATTATATTTTTTTGAAAGTTCATGCTGATATCGCCTTACTTATTTAAAATCTCTATCATTAAGATAATATTTTCTACGGCATTATTCAGAGGCGCACTGCCCTCTTCGACCTGCCCGATTGTTTTTAACCGCGCCGTAAAATCATTTATTTTCTGATTTTTCAGTTCAGCGGTCAGGATAGTTTTACCCTGCATTATTTGCCTGTTTATATTTTTTGCCTCATATTTTATCAGAAGCTTCTCAACCTCTCCTGCAGCAATATTGATATCGTCAACTTTTAACAAAACATTTGGCCTTTGCATTACGCTTTGTGCATGCGGAGTTCTGCTTGCCCTTATGGCGGCGTCTAGAATATTGCTTTCTTTTTTCTTTTCCAATTCAGTTTCTGAGAGTTCAACAGATTTTACCGCCGGAGCGCTTACGTATTTGTCGGCTTTTATATCGGGACCAATTTGCCCGTTTACATCTTTTGCCGCGTCAACCGCCATTTCACTAACTTTTTTCCGCGGCGTCTCCTTTTTTTCTATTACTTGATCTTCTTTTTGTATATCTTCATCCGTGGATGTTTTCATTTTTTGTTCCGGCAATTTACTTTTTTGAACTTCCATAACCGGCACCGGAACAGATGAAGGCACAACCTCTTTGATCTGCTCTTCCCCTGCCCTGTAAATGTAAACGGCCAGCATAGCGATAAATACTGTGGCTAATATCTGAACAGGAATTTTTATCCGTAACGGATAAAACCATTTTTGCACAAGACTTTTCTTTTCGGATTCCTCACGCACTTTGGCCATAATTTTTTGCTTGAACCAGGCAGGCGGCTCAACTTCGGCAAGATTATTCACCAGCGCATGTGTCTTACTCAGTTGGACAAGCACCTTGGTGCATTGCGGACATGATTTCAAGTGTTCCTCAACGGCTTGTTTATCCGCACCGGAAAGCGAATCATCCAGATATAACGACAGGTTGTTTTCAATTTCTTTGCAATTTTTCATAAATCACCAATAACTTTAGTCAGACAATCTTTAAGCGCGTTGCGGGCGCGGGAAAGTCTGGATTTTACAGTCCCCTCAGATATCTTCAAAATATCGCGTATTTCTTCATAAGAAAACCCCTGTATGTCTCTGAGCACCAGAACTTCTTTGTATTCTTCATCGAGCGAAGTTATGCATTTCTGCACCTGAGTTTCCCTTTCGCGCCGCTCCATCTGCGTGCCGGGATTGGCGTCATTGATAAACGATTGATTAATTATCCATTCTGTTTTCATTTCTCCCGAATCATCAAGGGAAATTTCTCTGCGTTTAGCTGAGCGGCTCAGTTGCTTTAAACGGTTTTTGGAATAGTTAACGACGATTCTATACAGCCACGTGGAAAATTTCGCTTCCGCCTTAAAATTCTTAATGGATTTATAAGCCGAGAGAAAAGCCTCCTGCGTGACATCGCAGGCTTCATCGTAATCACCCGTCATTCTGAACGCAATGTTAAACATTTTTTTCTGATGTCGTTCGACCAGCACTTCAAAAGCGTCAGTGTTACCCTTATGACAAGCGAGGACAAATTCAATATCTTCGTCCGCGTCTATTGTTTTTTTGCTATCTATTATATTAGACATCCACAGCAACACTTTTGTTCCCCTTAATTTTAGCTCATGTGAGTTGGAATTTATCACAATATTGCTTTATATTCATACTGTTTTTGAATCACGGGTATGAACCCCAAAGCAAGCTTTGGAAACAGGTTCCACAGCAAGCTGCGGGGTATTTAAACCCTCCGCTTCGCGGGATTATTCAACTTACCAATTCCGCTACGCTTCGCTTTCGGAATTGGAGTTTCAATAATAATTAATTTTTTACAACAGGCTAATTTTATCAACTTACTTCCTTAAAGATAGTGGCCCGGAATTTTCACTAATATACGTACTTTCAAGCAACATTCTTAATTCACCTTCAGGCAGTTATGTTTTCATAAGCCTCTTTTAAAATAATTCGGGAACTTTTTTGCCGCTTATCTTGTCTAACCGGTAAAAGGCCATCAAAAGCCGAAAAATTCACAAAGGAGGAATATATGAAAACATTGTTATCTGCATGCGTTATTTTATTGATGTGGATAAGCATTGCCGCGGCGGCAACTATCGGCGATGCAGTTGAGGTTAGCGTTATTACTGACAACGGGTGGGCGCTGCCGTTTTATCCGGAGAAAATCCGACATGATCTTAAGAAGGTTTATGCCGAAGCCTTTAAGGGGGATCATTACCGGATTGTTGTCCGCAATAAATTAAATCGCCGGGTCGGGGTTGTTGTTGCAGTTGACGGCAGGAATATCATTTCCGGTGAAAAATCATGGCTAAAGAATACGGAAAGAATGTATATTATTGACGCGTATTCCACCAATGAATATTCAGGCTGGCGGACCGGACAGGATAAAATTAACCGCTTTTATTTTACCGATGTTCCCGATTCATATGCCGCTGCCTTTGGTGATGAATCCGCTATGGGAGTGATTGCTGTTGTTGTTTACCCGGAAATTCAGCGCTACGAACCGCCAATGAATTATTCCTATCTGAACCATGCAAAGAAAATGAAAGAACAATCCAGGGACAAAGCAATGGCTCCTTCTGCGCAAGGCAATACTAAGGCTATAGAAAGCGCCGGCACAGGTTATGGTGCAGAAGAATATTCACCTTCATATCGCGTCCAATTTGATCCTGAAAATAGAGCAGTTGAATCTATCCTGATCAAATATGAATGGCACAAAACACTCTGTCATATGAATATTATTAACTGTGGCAGGACATATGAACACTCATACAATCGGCTTTGGGGAAATGACGGTTATGCCCCGCCTCCACCATGTCGGCGTTGATCATTTTATCAGAATGGTGCACCAAAGGCAGGAGGTGCAATACTCCTGCCTTTTCAAAATAAATCCAGATGGAGTTTCACGATAAACACTATTCACGCCCAAAGACAAACAGCGACACAACACCCCTCATGAATCGGCAAGAGTGGCGCTGAACCTGGCTTTACAAATTAAAATAGATAAGCGCTGACAGTTTTCACCGCGAGGATAATTTATACAAAGACATCAATACAAGGGCTGATCTGATGATAAGGATACCATGCAGCGGGAAGTATCATTCCTTTGATTATATTCCAGTCTTCAGGCTTGAGATATTTATTCCAATCCTTATCTTTATTTCCCCTGATCATACGAACCTGGTCGGCCATCATAGTACCTTTAACTCTTTCATCAGATATTTATACCCCCTAATAAATAATCACTGTTATATGATAATTCAAAATATTTACTATGAACCTCTATGTCTTTTTGAACCGGTTGCTACACAATATCTGAATTTTTAAGAATATATGATAACTTGCCGATGAAAGTAAATATTTTCTAGAGGATTTATTTTATATTTTTTATTAAACAGGTTTATTTCTCGGAATCCTACAAGGAATAAGCATCGGCACCCGCGAGCTGTATTCAAGGTATTGGCTTCCGAATTCGCGATGAAGATCTCGATCCTCCAGATATGTGCCGATAACAATCCAGAAAGTCCACTTTATGGAATGAATAAAATTGAAGATTACTGTATGAAGAACTAAACCGCTGCGC
>PLGI01000125.1:41715-42527 GCA_003139775.1 Syntrophaceae bacterium
TTCGGATTGACGCTTATTCGTAAAGTGTAACGATGTCGCTGAGGCGTGCCATTACACATCACCCTAATGGTCGCCATGGATGAAGACTTCGATAATTCAGAATCACTGACGTCTGACAGGTTGCCAAACGGATGTCCGCCAGCTCCCTTGGAGGAGCAAAGAATCTAAAATTATTTGTTGCTTAATAGTTGACTAATTTTTTTCTTTACCAGTTCCTCTATTTTTCCTTTTATGTATTCTTCTTTTTCCTCTATTCTTCCACTTATTATTTTCATTTGGATTTGCATTACCAGCACTATCACCAACAGACAAATAACAATAATACCAACAATATTATGTTCAGTCATAAATTCCATATCACGTTCCTCTTGTTAAGTTATAATATTACTCTTTTTCAACCATTACCGATCGTAATGTAGCATAAAACGAAAAAATGGAAAAACAAAACTTTCAGAAATGCTTGTTTAGTTCATCTGCATAGTTTCAGTAGTGGGCATTAATAACCCACCCGAGGTATCTTTAATAATTTTTTAATATCTCCTTTTTGGCTCGTCGTTTTATCATCCTGCTTCGTTTTTTGAGCCTCAACATCACTTTGTTGCTGCTGGCTTGCACTTTCGTCGTCCCCTCCCTTGGATTTGCATTTTGCATCTTGCGGAGGATTATCGGTGATGAAACTATTTCCGTCCTTGTCTACACAATTATAAAACTCTGCTGAACTCGCTACAGTTGTCAAGGCGAAAAATACGCACAGCATAATGAATAAAACTTTTCTCATTTTCCCCTCCTGTAGAGTAGAGAGCTGGCGTAGT
>PLGI01000054.1:0-5000 GCA_003139775.1 Syntrophaceae bacterium
CGTTATCCTCTGCTTCACGGGATCAATTCAACTGACGGATATTACTGCACTGCGTTTGTAATATCTGAGTTTCATTCGACCTGTAAGCTTCAGTCGCAGATGACCTTCACAGGTTATGCACTTTATTTCTGAAGCTTGGGTCTCATTATCCTCTGCTTTGTGGGATAATTCGTCCAGAAAATTTCAGTGCGCTACGCTTCTGAAATTTGGGACTCATTATTATATGGAGCATCCGGCTTCTGCCGGAGGGGGCTCCACTAATTTTTGTATTATCTTGCATAGACATTCTTAGTCTAACAACTTAATTTTAAGCAATTTATATGCCCCATACGATTAAATATATATCGGATATCCCTTTAATAGTCAAAGGAAATTGAAATCAGCATGTAAAATAAAAAATAAATATTTATTAAACACCTACTGAGCTATAGAAATAGATAGCCTTGTATGCCAGAAAATGGTGATTTTCACCAAAACAAGGCCATTTCTACCGTAATTAAGGTAGTCTTCTTCTGTTCCTGCATACCTTCAAATTCTTGAAGACTTATTACTGCGCATATGCATTCCGGAAGTATTCGGGAGTCTGATAAAGGAATAGCGCTGGCAGAGCTTAAACAGCATTTTATCGTGCGGCTTATTGTTGAAACTCCAATTTAATGAGACTAGCTGATCATGAGACCCAAGCTTCAGAAACAAAGTGAACGGAAGCTTGCTGGACGAATTATGCCAGGCGCGTAGCGCCTTGGTAAAACGAACGAAGTGAAGTTTGAAGCGTTTGACGAATTATACCCCGCAGCTTGCTGCTGGATCTTTTTCCAAAGCTTGCTTTAGTGGTGTCTGTTCATATTCGTGATTTTTTACCGGTAATTCCCAGTGATTCACAGAGTATTTCCGCTGGATCCAGAGCGGTCATGCCGGAAAGCCCGCCCAACTGCATACGGCAGGAGCCACAATCCGCGACAATATGTTCAGCTCCGGTTTTTCTGATGAGCGAGACAGCCCGATTGCCCAACTGGACTGCCGTGGACTCGTTGCTCTTCTTGAAACCATAACTGCCGTTGAGCCCGCAGCAGGCGTCATCAAGAATTTCATATTCCAGACCGGGTATCAAAGACATAAGCTTTGCCGCCGGGTAACCGATATCCAGCGCCCTGAGGTGACAAGGGATGTGATAGGCAATCTTGCGCCGCACCTCGCCGAAGACCGGTTTGATGTATCCTTCGTTGATTAGCTTAATGATATACTCATGGATATCGTAACTGTTCTCGGCGATTTTTTTCCCCTGCGGGATTTCCAGAATGCCCGGATAATCATGCAAAAGGCACAGGCCGCAGGATGTGCACGTATATATAACTTCATACCCCGCGTCGATGTAGTTGGATAAAGAAGTAGTATTTTTTTTTGCGAAAGATCTGGCCAGTTCCAGATTACCATTACCCAGTGCGGGAAGTCCACAGCACCACTGGGTTGGCAGGACAACGTCCACGTTCAATGATGATAATAAACGAATAATTTTTCTACCGATATCAGGGCGGTAAAAATTGATGAAACATCCGTAGAAAAAGGCAACTTTCCTTCTTCCTCTGTTCAGGTTTTTCTTTTCGTTGTGCAGTTTTCGGAAACGAAACTTCGGGAAGGGAATGTGAGTTGATATTCCCATTGCCCGAAACGCTTTCTTTCCCATTTCAGTTGCGGCAATCATGTTGGCGATGGGGGCGGTTAAAGAGCCCAGTGTGCTCAAATAATAGTTATTGGCAAACAGCAGGTGCGCGAGGGAGTGAGGATGTTCCAATCCATATCTCTGCTGCGCCCTGAGTATGATCTGGGCTGGCTCTACGCCGCAGGGGCAGGACATTTCACAGCGTTTGCACTGGCTGCATAGAAGTACCCACTCGTCCTCTGCTTTTTCTCTGTCCGACCGGAATCTCTGGGCGTCAGGTCCCGCCTGCTTGGGCCCGGGAAAATCCGGGTTGACCCGGAATACGGGACAGTTTTCCACACAAATTGTACAGCGGATGCAGTGTTCGAAATTCATCGAATATACTCCATGCAGGATTTCGCCGCCACATGGGCTGTTGCCAGTGCCAATCCGTGACCGCAGCCATTTTTTAATATTTCTGTGTCCGCCAGGATGCCGCCGCACACAAAAATATTTTCCAGAGGCGTTCCCGATGGCCGCAGGGATGAATCCGCCATGATTCCAGCTCGGCCAATGCCGTGGTTGAAAGAAAAATAATCATCATCGAACCAATTTTCGCGCGTGCCGGGAACGTGTACCGGCAGATTGAATACATTTTCAATAATGGCTTCGCGTGTGGCGGTAAGGCCGCCGCCGACGAATGATCCGGTAGCCAGAATGAAGGCCTTTCCATTAAGACTGTTTGGCCTTCCTATGGATGTCGTTATGACAGCTTCAATGATCTTTCCCGATTTTTCCACGCCGATAACCGGCCAGCTCCAGTAGATATCACCGCCCTTTTTCCGGAAATAGTCTTTCAGCGCGTTGAACAATCTTCTGCCGGGCATGGATGGCGGAATAGTCGGGATTTCGAATATGGGCTTTCCCATAAGGATTGATATAGTATTAACAATTTCAGCTGCCGATTCCAGACCGAGAACGGCAGGAAAGGCGATCTTATCTTCTTGAATGTCTATCTTCTCCAACCAGATGATAAATTTTTCGAGAAATTCTTTTCCCTCGAAATGTGACGCGATGCCCATGGTGCTGGAAACACCAGCATTATATACTGAAACTTTAGTATTCTTGCGCCGGGAGATAATATAGCTGGGATAAAAATCTTTGAGTCCGGCAAAGGAGATAATATGGATACTGTCTTTAGCATCCTGCGGCGCTGCTTCCATTGTTGAAGGAACTAGGCAGGAAGTCTTAAATGTGCCCAGAGCGGAAAGAACAAGGCGATTTTCTTCGGGAACTCCGACATACGGAATTCCCATATCCAACATGGCCGCCTGGAAATTATTAAACGCCTCAGTGATCGTTTTCTCGGGAACAAGATGATAGGGGTGCGCAGGTGGCAGTTCCTTAATGCCGGTAAGAGGATTATGATCGCGAGAACAAACATCAATACAGCCGGTGGAAAGACAAGCAGTCGGTTCCCCGGTGGTGACGAGGGCGACTTTAAAACCGCGTCCGGCAAGAAAAGATCCCGCTGTCAGGCCCGCTACTCCCGCTCCGATGATAATGACGTCGTATTCGGTAACGCTCATTCTGGTTTCTCCATGGCCAGGATGCCCAGATAGATATATTCCACGAGTTGTTCTTCCCGGAGTTGATCACCCCAGAGAGCGTACTTTATTCCTCTGAACCGGCGCTGGAGAAATCCTCGCAACATCTCCATGGACTGTTCGGGCGATATGACACTCATATCGTTCATTATCCCGAGTGCGCGAAAGGTGCAGAAGCCGCCTTGGCATGGCCCCATGCCCAAGCGTGTCCGATGCTGGATATCGCCGACGTTTCGTGTGCCGGTCTGGTTGATAATCCGCTGAACTTCATTTCTGCTGACCAGTTCACATTCGCAGACGATATTTTTCATATCCGCCAGCCGCTTAGAAAGTGGATAACCACTCAATTCTTCCTGCCCGTCCAGCGGGATTTCCGCTGTTTCACAGGACTTTTTGAGTTTAAAAGAAGCCATTATGGTATCGACCATCTTTTCCGCCATCAAACGGAATGTTGTAAGTTTACCTCCCACGATACTGTACATACCGTTTTGGTGGTCGATAATCTGAAAACCACGGGAAATTTCATGGCTGTCCATTTTCTTGGATTTGAGCAGCGGCCGTACACCCGAAAAAGCGCGAATAATGCGGGTGTTGTTAAAATGAGGAAGCATCCGTCCCGCCTCGCTGATAATGGTATCCACCTCTGTGGATTCAATGTTTATCTTATCTGGGTTTTCCACCGCCAGCGATGTTGTTCCGGCCAAACATACGGCCTCATTGGGTACTATTATGTCACCATCGGATGGCGGTCTCAATCTGTTGATTACCATATTGGTCAGGCGGTGATTGGTAATGACCAAAGAGCCCTTGGCCAGGGTCATGGGTACTTCAGAATCGGCAAGTGAGGCGATCATATTTGCCCATGCGCCGGTAGCGTTAACAATAATGTTACCGCGAATTTCCCTCACTTCGCCGGTTGCCTGATCGGTGGCTTTAATACCGATACAGCGGCCGTGTGATTTGACAATTTCCGTAACTTTGTGCCGTGTGAAGATAAGTCCTTCCCGCAACTGCGAAGTCCGAATATTAAGCATGCACAGACGGAACGGATCAATGGAACAATCGGGAACTTTGACCGCTTCTTCGATTTCGGGATTCAGGTTGGGAACCAGATCAATGGCCTTGGTCGAGGAAATGACTTCAGCAGGGATGGCTGCTTCTTCACAGCCCCTGAGAAATAATTCCCGGAAACGTTTGGAATCACCAGGCAGGCGGACGAACAATCCTCCCGTTTGCTCGACGCATTTTTCGCCGATTCTTCTTAGGATCAAGTTTTCATTGTAACACTCTTGGGCGGATGTCGGGTCGGTAACGACATACCTGCCGCCGCTATGCAGCAGGCCATGGCAGGCGCCAGTGGCTCCTGCAGCGAAATCACCTTTTTCGACGAGACAGTGAGGAATACCGCGCAGCGCCAGATCTCTGGCAATACCGCAGCCGGTGGCTCCACCACCTATAATAATAACATCAGTTTTAATCATGCTATTTTATCCCAATTCTAAATCAAAGAGCCATTTTTTTGTTGGTGTCGCTGTCGGCTCCTCAACGTATGTACAACGCATGACCTTTAGGTTATATGCCGCCTAGCCGCCTCAATATCATCTTTAATTTAGAAATGTTATTATTTTTCTTCCTCCCAGTGCATGGCGCGCTTTACGGCCTTCTTCCAGTTACTATAGAGTTCCTTCCGTTTATCTTCGTTCATGCCTGGTGTAAACTTACGATTGACCTTCCTTCGCTCGGCAATCATGGAT
>PLGI01000054.1:10000-11053 GCA_003139775.1 Syntrophaceae bacterium
TAGAGCACTGAATGGGCTAGGGGTCTTACCGGACTACCAACCCCAATCAAACTCCGAATGCCGATAACTTCAATTGCGGGAGTCAGACTATGGGAGATAAGTTCCGTGGTCGAGAGGGAAACAGCCCAGACCGCCNNCCAGGAGGTTGGCTTAGAAGCAGCCATCCTTTAAAGAAAGCGTAATAGCTCACTGGTCAAATGAGTCTGCGCCGAAAATTTACCGGGGCTCAAGCATGTAACCGAAGCTGCGGATTCGCACCGCAAGGTGGGAGTGGTAGGGGAGCATTCTATCGTAGGTTGAAGCCGGATCGTAAGGCCCGGTGGACGAAATAGAAGAGATTATGCTGACATAAGTAGCGATAAAGTCTGTGAAAAACAGACTCGCCGAAAACCTAAGGTTTCCTGAGTAAAGTTAATCTGCTCAGGGTTAGTCGAACCCTAAGCCGAGGCCGTCAGGCGTAGGTGATGGGAAACAGGTTAATATTCCTGTACCACTGGAGAAGCGTTATCAACAATGGGGTGACGTAGAAGGGTAGGCCATCCGGGTGTTGGATGTCCCGGTTCAAGCTTGTAGGAGGAGATTCCAGGCAAATCCGGAATTTTATTAAACTCTGAGAAGCGATGTGGAGAGATTTATCTCGTAAACTGGTTGATCCCATGCTACCAAGAAAAACCTCTAGTGAGTTTCTTTGGTGATCGTACCGTAAACTGACACAGGTAGGTAAGGAGAATATCCTAAGGCGCTTGAGTGATCTCTCGTTAAGGAACTCGGCAAAATAACACCGTAACTTCGGAAGAAGGTGTGCCTCATTAGCGTGAAGCGATTAGCACGTGAAGCGCGAGGAGGTTGCAGTGAAACGGCCCAAGCGACTGTTTAGCAAAAACACAGGACTCTGCTAAGTCGTAAGACGATGTATAGGGTCTGACGCCTGCCCGGTGCCGGAAGGTTAAGGGGATTTGTTAGCCGCAAGGCGAAGCTTTGAACCGAAGCCCCGGTAAACGGCGGCCGTAACTATAACGGTCCTAAGGTAGCGAAATTCCTTGTCGGGTAAGT
>PLGI01000097.1 GCA_003139775.1 Syntrophaceae bacterium
AGCGTTTCCGGGCTTTAGTAGAGCACTCTTCCGATATAATTGTTGTCGTTAATCTAGAGGGAATTATCACTTATATAAATCCGTCGGTGGAGAGAGTTTTGGGATTCAAGGCTGAAGAAAGGATTGGCGCCAACGTATTTGAGCTTGTTCATCCGGATGACATGAAGTTTAAGTTTTTAGCTGATTCATTCAATATTTTGGCCAGGGATACAAACGCCCCTGTTATTCAGGGTGAAATACATCTTCGTCATAAGGATGGAAGCTGGCGTACGTTCGAAGCTGTGGGAAGCAATCTGGTAAACAATAATGTTGTTGAAGCTATAATTGTTAACTATCGTGATATTACCGAGCGCAAACGATTGGAGGAGAAATTACGCGGCGAGGAACAGCGTTTCCGGGCTCTTGCAGAGCAATCGTCAGATATAATTGTTTTCGTAAATCGAGAAGGGATTGTCATCTATGAAAATCCGGCGGTGGAAAGATCTCTAGGATTCAAGGCTGAGGAAAGGATTGGCGTCAACGTATTTGAGCTTGTTCATCCGGATGACATGAAATTTGCAACTGATGCATTCAATTCGTTCACATTGAATACATCCTTCAAGGATATAAACGCCTCTGTTCGACAAATACGTCTTCGTCATCAGGATGGAAGCTGGCGTACGTTCGAAACTTTAGGAAGCAAGCTGTTGCACGATAATATAGTTGAAGCTGTAATTATTAATCTCCGTGATATCACCGAGCGCAAGCGGAAGGAAGAGGAACTGCAAGAGAGCGAAGAAAAATATCGTTTGATTTTCGAGTATTCGCCGCTGGGTCTTTTATCATTTGATGAAAAAGGCGTTATTGTTGCCTGCAATGACAATTTTGTCAAAATTATCGGATCTTCGCGAGAAAAGCTCATTGGTCTCAATATGCTCAATCTGCCCGATAAAAATATTGTTTCAGCTATTAAGAAAGCACTGAACGGTAGCCCCGGATTGTATGAAGGTGACTATTCTTCCGTAACCGCAAGAAAGATTACTCCGGTCAGGTGTCTTTTTGCACCGATTGACGTTGGAGGTGGACGAATTCCTGGAGGTGTAGGAATTATCGAAGACATCACGGAACGCAAGCAGGTGGAGGAGGCGCTACGGGAGGGCGAAGAGTTCTATCGCACGATATTCGAAAATACCGGCACTTCAATGATTCTCATTGAAGAGGATATGACTATAAGTATGGCAAACAGGGAATTCGTGCGCAACACCGGATATTCACCGGATGAAATTAATGGCCGCATGAAATGGACTGAAATTGTTCATCCGGATGACCTCGGGCGAATGGTCGGACAGCACCGGTTGAGACGCGAGAGCCAGGGGGGCGCACTGCCGAGTTATGAATTCCGCTATATAACAAAAACAGGCGATTTGATGGATACTTTGTTAACCATTAAGCTTGTATCGGGCACGAAGAAAAGCATTGCTTCTCTTATTGACATTACGGAGCGCAAGCGAGCGGAGGCGGAACTTCAACAAACCCTTGAAAGTCTCAGAAAGTCTGTCGGCGCGACCATCCAGGTCATGGTATCTGCTATAGAGGCCAGAGATCCCTATACGGCTGGTCACCAGTTACGGTCTGCAAACCTTGCCTGTGCCATTGCCACGGAGATGGGATTACCTCAAGAGAAAATTGATGGAATCAGCATGGCAGGTTATATTCATGACATCGGGAAATTATCCATACCCGCGGAGATATTGTCCAAGCCTACCAAGCTGACAGACATCGAATTTTCCCTGATTAAAGAACACTCCCATACAGGGTACGAGATGCTGAAGAATGTGGAATCCCCCTGGCCGCTGGCACAAATTGTTTACCAGCACCATGAACGGATGAACGGATCCGGCTATCCAAGAAATCTGAAAGGGGATGAAATTATTATAGAGGCCCGCATTATGGCTGTGGCCGACGTGGTGGAAGCCATGGCCTCCCATCGGCCCTATCGTCCCGGCTTGGGAATAGATGAGGCACTGGCCGAAATCGAAAAGAATAGAGGTATCCTGTACGACAATACTGTCGTAGATGCCTGTCTGAAACTATTTCGAGAAAGAGGGTATCAGCTTACATAAGATGGAGAAGCCAATCCCGTAGAAAAATCATGTTTCAATAGAGTAGAGAGCTGGCGTAGTTGCCGAATGGTTCTATCTCCAGCTCTCTACTCTACTGAAGTCAACAATTCTGCCGGTTCGGAAATCGGATTTTTATTGATAGTTGACTGTAAGTGTTAAAATCACCTTTTTTGTAATCATTCAAGACTTCAAATACAAAGGAGCAGGTTGAATTTCCATTATAGTTTATTGAATTATTGGTGAATTATTCTCCAGATCCTGAGACTTATTTCCCCAATTGTGTTGGCTGGGGTAAAGGCAAGCATTCTCAATAAAAAATATTTATCAATTATTTTAATAATATAGACATTATTAATTTGTATTTCGTCGGTGGCATATAAGTTGCTATTACATATCGTTGGAATATTAAAAAATAATTGCACTTGTGTCAAGGGCCCTTAATTTTAAAAGGTAGTAATATAATAAAACAAATTTAAGAAGGAGGATTTTAAGATGAAGCGTTTAGCATTGTTTATTGTAGCATTGGTTTTCGCATTTTGCACCACCGTTATGGCGGCTGGGGACATGACAGCTCCTGCAGCACCTCCCGAAACAACGCCATTAATACAAAAGGCTGCTCCTGTAAAAGCTGACAAAGTAAAGAAAGCAAAGAAAGTAAAGAAATGCAAGAAAGCCAAGAAAGAAGAGAAGAAAGACGCAGCTCCGGCTGATGCTCCCGCTGCAAAATAAGTTTGTAAAAACTTTAAGTGGTTTAAAGAAGGGACAGGCAAAGCCTGTCCCTTCTTTTGTTTACAATCAATCCGTTCATATAATTTCACTTAGGTGTAACCAACAAACATTTAGCAACTTTCTTTATGATAGATGCGGAAAAAACATTTATGCAGCAATCAGGCAAGGATGATTTGCCCCCTGGTTGCACGAATGTTGGGATCAATTACCTCATTTATATACTTCTTTTGGGAACGCCGGCTAACATATCGCTTAATTTTATTTCCGGATGGTGGTAGCGTTTTTTCTTTGCGGTGCCGTTACCATATTGAATCGCTTCTTCAGGGCACCATTGGAGACAGGCAAAACATTGTTCGCAATGATGTTGCCATGTTGGTTTGCCATGGGTGATCAATATATTTTGTGCGGGACAAATTTTTTCGCAGATCTTGCAGCTTGTGCATTTTTCGTCAATTAAAAACGATTTATCCATTTTCGGAACGTGAGGAGAAGATAAGCGGTAAAGCATCGAAAAGAAAACATTTTGCCATGTAGGCCCTTTTTCCGGAGCTTTTTCTTCTTTTACACGGATAGATTCGGCAATCCGGCTGATTTTATTCAACGCTTCATTGAATTTTATCTGTTGCTTTTCTTGCCCAATAGCGCCGCCCCAGGGAATGTAATTGTTGGGCATACAGATAGAAAATCCCGCAGAAAGGTTGATGTTCTTCTTTTGCAGAAGCATTTTTAATTGAATCAGGGTGGCGGCAACCTGACCGGCATTAACGGCAACCGCAAAGTAGTATTTTGCGGGATCAGTTTCCAAACGATTCAAAAAATCAACAACCCGAAAAGGTATTCCCCAGATGTGAACAGGAAAAATAAGACCAATATTTTCTGAATCAGAATGAATCAGGCCTTCGCCGGCGAGCGTCATTGGAATAAGTTCAGTATTCCCCAATATCTCAGAGAGTTTTTTTGCTGTCCAAAGAGAGTTTCCCGTTCCTGTATAGAAATAAATTGTAGTTTTCATTTGTACAAATCAGGGATTAAGTTTCAACGCTTTAGTATAAACGCTTTCCGAAAATCCAAATACATTATTTTTGTTGATGATCGCAAAGGGAACGTCTTCACTATCATCGATTTCTTTTCTTCGCGCGGCAGAGCCTTTATCTTTATCCATATTGTATTCAGTAAAAGGAATATTTTTTGATTTTAAAAATTCCCGTGCCTTGTCGCAATCGCTGCAATCGTTCTTGGTATAAAGGACGACTTCCGGTTTCTTCTTAGCCTTCGATTTGTTGTCTTTGGATGATGATTCCTGCTCCTCCATGTTTTGCAAGTCTGTTAAATTATCGGATTCATATTTATGAACTTGAACATCCTTTGCTGATTTGCTCTGTGGGGGCGGATAATCTGTTATTTGCTTGGCTCCGTTTTCATCTTCCCATGTATAAAAATTGGCATTTGCCGTTCCGTAAAGGAAAAAAAATAATAGCATCAACAATAATAGATATTTTTTCATGTATGCCTCCAACCGTTCAAAGTTTTTTAAAAACGTTTATTTTCTCTTTATGCCTTCACTAGCGGTAATAATATTTTAAATTAAATATTAAATCTCTCCGGG
>PLGI01000138.1 GCA_003139775.1 Syntrophaceae bacterium
AGAATTGAGGATTACCATTCGAATTGTGGTATCCGACATCTCTAATAAGACAAGCAAAGACTTGCCCTGCAGTTGTACCGGCAGCGTAGCCTGAGAACGCGGGTGTGTCAAGCGGAACTTCATTGCAGTTTAGGGTTTGCTATAAAAAGGGGTAGCAGTTTTCTATCCTTAAGGATGGAGATCACTTTCAGAGCTTCGTCTTTGCTATCGAATTTTCCGACAACAACTCTATACCATGTATCCTCAGGGGTCGCTTTTCTGGCTACAATCTCGATTTCTTTTCCTCTCAATGACGGTTCGCTTCTGTAAAGCTTGGCGAATTTAGGACTCCAGAACGTTCCGACATTAATTTTATACGTTCGATCGGATGATTGGACGATCAGGCTTCCTTCCGTAATTTTCGGCATCCTGATTTTTTGGTTTACCGAAATGAGATGGACATTGGTAATCTCAGGGTTGGAATCCAAGATGAGGTCAGCGATGGTTATATTCGACCTTCCGTAATATTGTTCCGCTAAGCTCTTAATATCCTGCCCTTTCTTAACTATAATGGATTCCATTGATAGTGTTTCATTACTTATGCGTATTGAAGATGTGGATGGCGGCGCATCGGGTTGGGGGGATTCAACAGGCGGATAATGCACGTCGACTTTTGAAGTCTTTGTGTTTGTTGTTTTAGGAGCTGCGACAAGAGGTCGCTCGGTGTGGAAAAGAGAAGTCCACATGGATTCGATACCCCGTTGATTTAAAGGCCCGTATCGAAGGAATCCAAACATCAGAGAAACTATTCCTCCCAGACCAAGCAGGAACAGGAGAATAACGGCGGTCAAGAGTATCCTTGAAGAATGAATTCTTTCACTACGGATTGGATGTGTTCTCTTAACAAACCTGAAGATTCTCATGGGCCTGAATTTCCAGCGTGACGGACCTTCCAGATTCCTTATGACTTCACGAATGATCTTTTCATCTATTATTTTTTTGGATTCACTGAAGCCGTTTAGCAAAGCGTTGTCGCACACGATGTTGATGATGCGCGGGATTCCCTTCGCATGCTCGATGATCACAGAGATCGCCTTGGGGGTGAATGTCTTAGAAGTGCTGCTTCCAACGAGTTTAAGGCGATGCTCAATATAGTCTCGCGACTCTTCGGCGGTCATGGTCGTGATTTCGCGTCTGATCCTTATCCGTTGGTTGAGGATTTTCAGACTCGGTGAATTGAGGATGTTTTCAAATTCCGGTTGTCCCACGAAAACAATCTGAAGCCGCCATGATGCCAGGGACCCCAGATCGGATAATTTCTCCAGTTCTTGCAGTGTTTCTATTGTAAGATGCTGTGCCTCATCGATGATCACCGCCACCATCTCATCGTTGCCTATATGCAACAGATATTCAACAAGTTGATTTAGAAGGGTTTTTTTATCCTTCCCTGTAACCTCAAGGTGTAGCTCCCTGAGGGTGCTTCCCAGAAATTCTTCAAAGGTGATTGCTGTATGAAAAATAAAGGCTTTTTTTACTTTATCATCGAGGCTCGTCAGGAGAGTGTGAATAAGTGTTGTTTTGCCTGTTCCCACTTCCCCTGTGATGCTAATGAAGCCCTGCCGACTTTTTATGTCCTTCATCATCGCATCCAGGGCTTTCCGGTGGCTCGATGTCAAATAGAGAAATTTGGGATCCAGAGTAATTTCAAAAGGCTTTTCCGAAAATCCGTAAAATTCATTATACATTTTTCGCCTGAGAGGAGTTTCATTTCCCTTTTTGTTTTTCATAATAGCCAACATTTGTCCTGTGTTATCCGCCATATCGACCAACGCTCGCGTCAATTGGCCTGACATCACCAAGAGTAGGCCGCTTATGATTCCGGCAATAGAGGGGAATAAACCCTTTAAGGCTAAGCCGCTATTTTCTTTGAGGCTACCTACTAAAGAAAATAAGAGGATTAGAACGCTAATAGCTACTATGACCCAACCGAGGAAAGATACTAAACTTGCTATCATTCGAGAAGTGCCAGACGTTGAAGTATAGTCAAGTGGGGAGTTGCTCTTTGCAATATCTTCTTTTACTGACTCAGTTCCATCTTGGTTCACTCCACAACTACAGCAGGAATCAAAGCTATCCTCATTCTCTTCTCCGCACTTTTTGCATTTCCACATATGTTCTCCTTAAGGCAATTAATATCCAGCGGCTCTTCTTATTAAAATTGTTAACTGCTTTTTTACTATGAAATAAAATCTAAAACAGGTTATTTGTTACACAAAGTTTCAGTAGTGGTGAGCTGTCAGAACTGAGGATTACCATTTGAATTGTTCTTGCCACTATGATTCAGAACAAATATTGCCTTTTCCGTTCTTCTTCGCTTGATACATGAGTTGGTCTACCCGGTGAACGAAGGCCTTCATGTCTTCCTTATGCTTATACTGGGCAAGACCGATGCTCACCGTCATATGAACATCCTGACCAAACACTGGAGAAAAATTCTCCTTTTCAAATTCCATCCTAATTCTTTCCGCTGTAACGGCGCCATCAGCATTTGTTACCATAGGTAAGATGATGGTGAATTCCTCGCCACCATAACGATAAGCGGAATCCGCCTCGCGCAGGCATCTTTTAATCACTTGGCCGAGTCGCGATAACACATAGTCTCCCTCAATATGGCCGTATGCATCGTTGAATGCCTTGAATCTGTCGAGATCCAATAACAGAAGAGCCAAAGGCTGTCCATAGCGGTTCGATCGCTCTATTTCTCTTTTAAGCTGATCGTAAAAATGTCTGGAATTGTAAAGCTGCGTGAGGTCGTCCATTATGCTCAGTTCCCAATATCTCTTTTCGCTTTCCTGCAAGGCATCCTCTGCCTTCTTGCGTTCGGTTATATCGCGAATATTGAACTGAATTACCTTGGTGTGGTCCACGGCATAGACATTACTGACAAATTCTACGGCCATTTGCTGTCCTTTTTTTGTCTTAAGCGGCAAATTTTCGTAGCGGACATATCCTTTTTTCTGTAATTTCAAAAAAATGGTCTTTGATACTTCAATATCTTTAAATGCCCCAATTTCCCAGAGATTCTTTCCTAAAAACTCTTCCTTAGCATAGCCCAACATCAATATCAGGAATGGGTTCACGTCTTGGATCTGACCGGTGTCTGCATCGAGAATCAATATCCCATCCTGAGCCGTTTCAAAGAGCCGCCGATAACGAGTTTCAGATATTTCCAATGTATCCCTAACCCGTTGGTGCTCACGGCGTATTTTTGCCTCATCCAAGACACGTTTAATTGCCGGAACCAAGCGGGGAAGCTCCATTTTCTGGATATAGTCCTGTGCGCCATCTTTCATCAGTGAAACAGCCGATTTGAGATCAATTTCTCCGGATACTATGATGAACGGCAAGTCTGGGCGTAATTTCTTAACCAGTTCCAAGGCCTTCGGAGCACTGAAGTGGGGCATGGCGTGGTCAGAAGTGATCACGTCCCACTCCTGACTTTCCAATGCAGCACGCATGGCAGCAGGAGTATCCACTATCGCGTAGACGACCTCATAGCCTTCACGGCGCAGGACGCATAACAATAAAGTGGCATCATCTTCTGAATCTTCGACCATCAACACACGCAGAAGTTGATTCATAAATTCCCCTGCTTAATGCATCTTGATGCATCAGCATCGTTGCTTTTTCGGATCCACATCCATAACGAACAAATAATTAAGTTATTAGATAAAACTTAATTTAACTGTCTTTTCGTCATTATTATTATCAAAATTTGCATTTGAAATCAACAATAGAAGTAAAATTATTCTACCTAACTCTCACAGAAAGTTGTCAATAAAAAACTTAATGATCGATTTTGAAAAACCAAATAATCATCACAAACATTTTATTTTCCCCTTATACAAGGCAATTCATATCAACCTGACATTGTTTTTCTTTTGTTTTTTCCGCCAGTCTTGTCTTTCGTCTTTCCTTAGCCTCCTGGTTTCGCCGCTTATCTTCCTCTGTTTCTACAACCAGAGGGGATAAAGGAAAGGGGCGGCCATTACTGTCAAGGGCTACGAAAGTCAAATATGCAGATGCTGTATGACGTATGTGACCGGTTATAAGATTTTCTGCCTCCACCCGGACACCAAGTTCCATTGACGTTTTTCCGACAAAGTTTAAGCTGGCCTTAAGGGTCACAAGGTCTCCTACAAAAACGGGATTGTGGAAGTCCAGCCGGTCAATGGAGGCCGTAACGACATTGGACCTTGAGTGACGAATAGCCGCGCAACCGGCCGCATTATCAATAAGCTTCATGATAACACCGCCATGGACGTTCCCGGCAATATTTGCGTCTTCAGGGTTCATAAGCTGGGCCATGATAATAGTGCTCTCACGTATTCTTTTTCCTTCCATGTTTTTTCTCCTTTTAAATAACGCTTCTTTTTGTTCAATTCGGTCTTGAATAAATCTATGGGGTGGATAATGATTTCACAGGATGTATTGATCTGCCTCAACATTTATACCACAATTCAAATTATAATTCTGTGGTTTTTTGAACATTATAAATTGAAATATTGTACAAATAAATAGAATTAGAAAAAAACATTACAGTATAATTTGCTGTTCATCCTTACATCTGTTGTCAAAATAACTTCGCCCTACAGCATTAGTGGTTGAATAATTAAGCCCAAGCAAATTGATCTACCGGCAATATTTGTTTGACTTTTTATACCCGCCAATTTAAGTTTCAAGAAGATTTGATGAAACTGTAAAAATTAATATTTTTAGATTGCCATGGTCACGGCCGTGACCTCGCAATGAAAAATGACAAACTTGCTGTTTTTATAAAGATAGGGCTTTGATTTGAAAAAACGTATTGTAATAACAGGATTAGGGACGCTCAACTCTATTGCCAATAATGTGCCGGATTTCGCGCGGGCACTGCGGGAAGGCGTGTGCGGCATAGGGGCGATTGACCTCTTTGACACAGCCGGATTCCGCAGTCAAACGGGCGGACAGATCAAAAAATTTATCGCCCGTGATTATATTCCCCGAAATTTTTCTATTAAGAGGATGTCGCGGGCGGACATGCTTTCTTTTGCCGCGACCCTCGAGGCTCTCTCCGATGCCAGGCTTTATCCTCTGCCGGAAGAATTAAAAGAAGAAATGGGTGTGGTCATCGGCGGCGGCGCCGGCGGACTTCTGGAAACGGAGGAATTCTACGGCGATTTATTGAAAAAAAAAGGTGAGAACGCGAAGTTTTCCAAACTCTCTGCATTATTTTGCGCCTCTTCCGCTGATCGCATTGCCTCCACATTTGGTCTTGCGGGGCCAAAATCAACTTTTATGACCGCCTGCTCCGGGGGAGCCACAGCACTGGGCTACGCGCGAGATCTAATCGCGAACGGCCATGCGTCCATCATGCTTGCCGGCGGTGTGGAACCTATGTGCCGAATTACTTATGCCGCCTTTAACGCGCTGAAATCCGTTGACCCGGAAACTTGCCGGCCATTCGATAAAAACCGCTCCGGGCTTTCTCTGGGCGAGGCCGCGGCAATAATGGTTCTGGAGGAGCTGGATGCGGCTCTGAGCAGAGGGGCAAAAATTTATGGCGAAGTTCTGGGCTATGGAATTACCTGCGACTCTTTCCACATGACTGCCCCTGATGAAAAGGCTTCCGGCGCTGTTCGCTCCATGCAGGCGGCGTTAAAAGACAGCGGCCTTTCCATCGACGATATCGATTATATCAACGCGCACGGCACGGCTACCCCGGTCAACGATGTTATGGAAACAAAAGCAATCAAGGAAGTGTTCGGCAAGCGCGCTTATTCTATTCCCGTCAGTTCAACCAAGTCCATGCACGCGCATACGCTGGGGGCTGCGGGCGCGCTGGAAGGCATTGTTTCCGTGCTGGCATTGCAGCATGGTTTTATACCACCGACGATCAATTATCAAGACAGCGATCCTCTTTGCGATCTGGATTATGTTACCACAGGTTCAAGAGCCGCGAATCTGCGCGCGGTTCTTTCCAATTCCTTCGCCTTCGGGGGGAACAACACTACGGTAATTTTCGGCAGGTATGAAGGAAGGGGTGCCGTCCATGAATAAGGAACAACAAACAGATAGCGCCAAGCGTGTAGTTGTTACCGGCATCGGCATGGTAACCCCCTTAGGAATCGGCAAGGAAGAATTTGGCCGAAGGCTATTTTGCGGCGAAACCGCCATTGCTGAAATCAAATCATTTGATACCAGCTCTTTTTCCTCACATTTGGGAGCGGAAGTTACCAATTTCAACCCGCGTGATTTTATATCCGTGAAAAACATGCGGAGAATGGACAAAACATCTCTCATGACGGCGGCTTCCTCCCGTCTGGCGCTGGAAGACGCAGGCGTGCAAATTACACAAGAAAACCGCGACCGTGTCGGCATTATTCTGGGCACCGCTTTCGGCGCGACGGATGTAACTGCTCAGTTCGCGGGCACACTGCTTAAAGAAGGCCCCGCTTCCGTCAATCCGATACTGGTTCCCAATATAGTTATGAATGCCCCCACCGGTCATACCTCCATTGAACTGGGTTTTCGCGGCGTCAACACAACCGTAACCCATTTCGCCGTTTCCGCCGAAACCGCGATTGCTTATGCCATAGCGGAAATCAGGCGTGGCACCGCTGATTTTATTCTTACCGGTGGGGTGGACATTTTATCCAAATTTTATTATGAATCGCTGACAAAATTTCACGCTCTTTCTCCGCAAAATGGAGGGCAGGAAGTTTGCCGTCCCTTTGATATAGATCGCAACGGAATGATAGCCGGAGAAGGCTGCGGAATAATTTGTCTGGAGAGCATGGAATCAGCCATAGCCAGAGGACGCCAGCCCTATTGCGAAATTAAAGGCGCGGGCATGGGATCATCGCCCACCACACCGACGGGCTGGCCGGATGATACATCAGGAATAAAAAGAACTTTTAACCGGGTGTTGAAAAATGCGGGCAGTGCAATAAACGATATACAAACTGTTTTTGCGGCTGCTAACGGCGGTAGGATTCTCGATGCCGTGGAAGCTAAGGCTTTCGCTGAAATATTTGACGCTTCGGAGAAGAAACCATTAATTACTGCGCTCAAAGGCGCTACAGGAGAGAGCTTCTCCGGCGGCGGCATCAGGGCTTGCGCTTTAGCCTTATCTATGGAAAAAAATGTTTTGCCGCCTGTGGTGGGGCTTATAAATCCTCTGCGGCCGCTTGCTTTTGTCACCGGGGGAAAAAAAGAAGTCGAAATTAATAACGCTGCTATCGCCGGGATTTCCTTTGGCGGCACGTATTGCTATTTGATTTTTGGTAAATAATATCCAGCGACTCTTCTTATTAAAATTGTTAACTGCTTTTTTATTATGAAATAAAATCTGATTATTTGTTGCAGTAGAGTAGAGAGCTGGCGTAGTTGCTGAATGCTCTATCTCCAGCTCCCCCTC
>PLGI01000159.1:0-190 GCA_003139775.1 Syntrophaceae bacterium
GCTTATTCGAAAGGTGCAACGAATTGATTTCTCTATCTTTTTTAAACTGATACCCTTTTTCTCGAAATAATCTCAGACAGGCATCCGCGACAGTATTATCGTAATGGGTTCCTTTATTCTTTTCTATTTCGGCCAGTGCGGCGTCGATTCCTAAGCTGGGACGATATGGACGATGGGAGGCCATGGCTTC
>PLGI01000159.1:305-19722 GCA_003139775.1 Syntrophaceae bacterium
ATGTCATGGATGGAACCTGCCATCCGAATTCCGTCGATTTTATCCTGGGTTAACTCCATCTCCGTGGCAATAGCACAGGCCAGGTTTGCAGCTCGTAACTGGTGACCAGCTGTATAGGGATCTCTCATCTCTACAGCAGATACCATGGTCTGGATGGTCGTGCCAACCGCTTTCCTGAGGTTGCCGAGGGTCTGTTGAAGTTTAGCCTCCGCCATTTTGCGCTCGGTGATGTCACGGGTTACACCCATAATACTCACTAGTTGCTGATTTTCATCTCTGATAAGTGAAAACTTCACCTCCGCCCACACGGTGGTCCCATCTTTTCGTATCATTTCCAATTGAAGCGTCCGAGATACGTTGATCTCTCTATGTTCATTTTTTTCCAGTTCCATAGTCTCAGCTATGGTCTTCGTGGCCAGATCCAGGGAGGAGGGCGTCAACATCCCAGCAGGTGTTTGTTGCAACAACTCTTCCGGTTCGTATCCCCTCAGGATTTTTACGGAAGGGCTGACATAGGTGTATTTCAGATTCATATCCAAAACGAAAATGACGTCATGGACATTATCGGCCAACAGGCGATATTTTTTTTCACTTTCCTTCAGTGCGTCCTCCGCCAGCTTGCGTTGGACTCTAACTTCTGCTTCTTCTAATTCTCTGGTTATGGCCGGGCAAAGACGCGATAAGTTAGTCTTCATAATGTAATCATGAGCACCTGAACGCATACACTTTACAGCAATTTCTTCGCCTATAGCACCCGATACAATTATGAGAGGAATGTCGATATTTGTTCCCTTGAGCAGGGTAATGGCTGAAGGAGCATTAAATTCCGGCATTTTATAATCGCAAAGGATGATGTCCCATTGCTTATCTTTTAGGGCTTTTTTCATCCCTGCTGCTGTTTCCACCCGTTCATATTCGGGCTCGTAGCCGCCCTTTTTCAATTCACGGATTATCAGCTGCTCATCACTTTCCGAATCCTCAACCATTAATACCCGGAGGGCTTGCGGTTTGCTGATTTCAGATGGAATTATTTTTGCCATTGTAACAATCCTTTCGTATCTCACGCTTCACGTATCCCGCTTCACGAATTATTTCTCAAATGTGGAAGTTCATTCAAGACTAGCCAATAAAGTCCCAGAGTCTTGATGGCCTCTGCAAACTTGAGAAAGTCAACCGGTTTTTGGATGTAGCTGTTGGCGCCGAGGTCATAACCAGCGGCAATGTCCTGTTCTTCCTGGGAGGATGTGAGGATTACCACCGGCAGCCGTTTTGTTCGCTCATTCGCGCGAATCCGTCTCAATATATCCAACCCGTCCACCTTGGGCAGTTTGAGGTCAAGCAGCACCACGGCTAATAACGGCGCTGCGTCCCGACCGGCGTAATGACCGGTTCCAAAAAGGTAATCTAGTGCTTCCTGACCGTCCTCGGCGACGACCAACTTGTTGGCAATATTAGCATTTGCCAGGGCTCGTTTTGTCAATTCGATATCGCTGGGATTGTCTTCGACAAGAAGAATAGTTTTTGTGTTCATATTGTCTCCTTATAAGGTGAAGTAAAAGGTTGCTCCTTGATCTATCTGTGCATTAGCCCATATTCGGCCACCATGGCGGTGAATAATGCGCTGCACCGTGGCAAGGCCGATACCGGTGCCGGGGAACTCCGATGATTTGTGAAGGCGTTGAAAGGCCCCGAACAGCTTTGGTGCGTGAGCCATATCAAATCCCGCTCCGTTGTCACGTACAAAGAAGGCCTTTCCTCCGTCAACCTCAGTTTTGCCGAACTCAATCCTTGGAAGGAACTGCTTACCGGTGAACTTGACGGCATTATCAAAAAGATTGGTGAGAACTATGTTGATCAGATGATTATCTCCATTGGCTCTCAATGCAGGCTGAATTATAAATTCTATGTTGCGTTGCGGATTCTCTTCCTGCAAACGGTTGGCAATGCTGCTGGCCATGGCGGTGAGGTCTATAGGCATCAATTGTGGTTCGATACGAGTTATCCGGGAAAGATTCAGAAGATCTTCAATCAGCATTCCCATTTGCTGCGTCTCTGTTCGAACACGCTGGAGATATTTGCGGCCCTGATCGTCGAGCGTGTCGCCGTATTCCTCCAGGAGGGCAAGACTCCAGCCGTCGATGCCGCGCAGAGGGGCGCGAAGATCATGAGAAACGGAATAGGCAAAAGACGCCAACTCCTTGTTGGCTTCATTCAACTGTGCGGTGCGCTGCAATATCCGTTTTTCCAGATCCTCATTTAGTAAGCGGATCTCTTTTTCCTTACTCCTACGCTCGGTGATGTCACGAATATTACATTGTGCAAATTTTGCCTTATCAACGAGATATGTATCCGCATAGATTTGCTTCCCGGACTTGGTTTTTACCGGAACATCATTGTAACGAAGAATGCCTCTCTTGTTCAAATTTTTCATTGTTATTTGGAAATCACCATGATCGATTATAAGGCCGACGTCCTGAAGTTTATTTCCGATGACCTCTTTTGCCGAATAGCCCAACATCTTCTCGACAGACGGATTAATATGGGCTATCTTCCCTTCGCTTTTTTCTAAAAGTACTATTCCGTCGTTTGCAGTTTCAAAAAGAAGCCTATACTGCATTTCGGATTCTTTTAATAAGTTTTCCAGTTGCTTGCGTTCGGTAATGTCGCGGGCAATTGTGGATGCGCCTAAAATCCTGCCCTCAGCATCGTATACAGCCGAAACCGAAAGGGATACGTAAATGTTTTGTCCATCTTTTCTTCGCCGTATCGTTTCATAGCTCTTAATCGCTTCTCCCAACTTTATCTTGCTAAGAATATCGGTCAATTCATCTGGAAGTCTAGGCGGAACAATGACTGATATTGATTTGCCAATAATCTCGCTTTTGGTGTAGCCGTAGATTTCTTCCGCACCTTTATTCCAGCTAGTAATGATGCCATCCAAACTCTCACCAATAATCGCATCTTTAGAAGACTCCACTATGGTGGCAAGTAGTAATTTCTCCTCGATCGACCGACGCTCGGTAATGTCCTCAATGGCCAGGAGAATGATCTTTGAGTTGATGTCTGCCCGATATATCTGGCGGGCATTGAGCAGCATGATTTTATGACCGATGTTATGAAAAGTATGTTCAACCTCAAAGCCGTTGAATACTTCTTTTTTAGGAAGGATGTTTTCCAGCAGCTCCCGAAGTTTTGGGATGTCCCATTGTCTGTTTCCAAGGTCATAGATGAAACGTCCGATCGTATTAGCGGGATTTACTTTAAAAGTTGTGTAAAAGTTGCGGTTCGCCGAGATTATTTTCAGATTAGCATCCAGAATTAAAAGGGGTTCTCGAACAGTTTCCACAATGCTTTCGGCATAGCGAGTGGCTTCCTGCATTACAAGCTCCGACGCTATATTCCCATTTGTTGTTTTTTTCAGAGCGGCATTTTGCGAGCGCAATTCCGTCAGTTCATCTAAGAGCTGCTTCTTTGTCTTCTTCTCATCATCTTTCATAAGGTCACCCATTGAAATCTAGATAGGAAACACACCGTCTTCCTGCACAAATGTGCAAAAGAATTAGTTACTCCTGCTGAAGCGCCGCAGTGGTAAATAATATTACTTTGTAAATACAATAAGTTATAAGGGGGGGGGGGGGGGGTAGTTACTGCTGCTGTTTGGAGTTTGTCTATTCAAGCAAATGAACTTATCATTAATTCTCTTAAACATTAACTCACCTATATGACAAGTTTGTTAAAAATTATAAGAATCCGATCTGTTCATTTTTACATTTATTATTACTTTACTCTCAAATACTATTAAGTCAATATTAATTTAGGATTATCAGATGTTTCTTACCATTGGAAATCATCAACTTTTTCTGAATTATGCTGCCTGTGGATGACAGGAAGTTATCCATATTTTTTAAACCCTATATACTCCAACTCCGGTGGGGGTTCTAAAGTCGGAAAGTTAAAAAAGATTAAAGACAGGTTAAAGAAATTCATTCGATAAAAATAGAAATTTACGAATTTTTCTGGCGGAGAGAGCGGGAATCGAACCCGCGGTACACCTTTGTGGGCATACACACGATTTCCAGTCGTGCTCCTTCGGCCGCTCGGACATCTCTCCCAGAAAAACAATATTTTTTTATCAGTATAAAGAACTTTTAAAATTTATTAATCATGGATTCCCGCCTTCTCGGGAATGACAGCTATAAATAATTCTGGCGGAGAGAGGGGGATTCGAACCCCCGTGGGAGCTTGTGGCCCCCAAATCGATTTCGAGTCGATCCCGTTACGACCACTTCGGTACCTCTCCCCACCGTATTAATCGTTCGAATCGGCTTTTATCCTCTTTTGTTGAAAAAATCTACTCAAAATTTCCCCGCATTCCTCCCGCAATATTCCTTCCGTTATTTCCACCTGATGATTCAATCTTTCATCAGTCAAAATATTATATAATGAACCCACCGCGCCACATTTCGGATCACGCGCCCCGAAAATGACGCGCACCAGCCGCGCCTGAACAATTGCTCCCGCGCACATTACACAGGGTTCCAGTGTAACGTAAAGCTGGACTCCGGCAAGCCGGTAATTGCCGATTTTTTCCCCCGCCTGCCTTAAGACTAGCATCTCCGCGTGCGCCGAAGGGTCATTTCTCATGATAGGGGAGTTATGCGCCTGCGCTAAAACATTACCTTCAAGCACCAGTACAGCCCCTACGGGAACTTCGCCGCAACGGTAAGCTTCTCGCGCTTCCTCCAGTGCTATCTTCATAAAATCAATATCTGTCTGCATTTTTATTGCTGAAAAAAATCCTTTTAGGTCGGAGAAATGATTATAGCAATGCGGCCAGAAAGGCTGCGCCTATCGCTCCATTGACCTGAGCATAAGGTGATACTTCTATTTTCATCCCCAGCTTCTTTTCGAGGGCATGGACAACTCCGATATTGCGGGCAACTCCTCCTGTTATCATGACCGGTTCTTTTATCCCGACGCGGCCGACCATGGACGAAACCCTGGCGGCAATTGATTCGTGAATTCCGGCAATGATATCCTGCCTTTGTTCTCCTTTCGCAATCAGGGAAATAACTTCCGACTCCGCAAATACCGTGCAAAGACTGCTTATTTTGGAAGGCTGTTTCGATTTTATGGACATGGCTCCGAACTCATCCAGATTGACTTCCATTGCTCTGGCCATCACTTCCAGAAAGCGGCCTGTTCCGGCGGCGCATTTATCATTCATGACAAAGTTTTTTACCTTGCCGTTATCGTCGAGCAGAATGGCTTTGCTGTCCTGCCCGCCGATATCAATAATGGAACGGATATGCGGATTAAGAAAATGAGCCCCGGCGGCGTGACACATGATTTCCGTGTAGGATTTATCGGCAAATTTAACGCTGTTGCGGCCGTATCCGGTAGAGACAATTTTTTCGATGAAAGCTTTTTCAAGACACGCCTCACCCAAAACTTCCTCATAAACCTTTTGACCTGCGGCCTCCGCGTTGTATCCGGTAAAAATAACTTTCGTGGCAAGGAGCTTGCCAGCCTCAAAAATGGCGGCCTTCGCTGTAATAGAACCTATATCAATACCTGCTGTAAGCATTTTCTCCTGTTTGTTTCTTGTTTCAACTTTTTACGATCTATTTTTTAGAAGTCTCTTCTCTCTCTTTAATGATCTCCATAAATGCATCTATTCTCGTCGATATCTGGCTTTCGGAAAAGCTCCTTTCATCTGCCATATCGGCTTCGATCATCAGGCACGGTATTCCTCTTTCCTGTTCGACTATCCTCTGAATATCGAGCTGGCCGAAAGAATACGGTTTGCAGCTCCGGTTCGAGTGCAGGACAAGCCCGTCAACATCATACTTGTCGATCATGGCGATGATCATCTTGGCCATTTCATCAACGCCGATATTCAGGTAAATTCTGGTATAAACCTCCGCCAGAGAATCAATGGGATTATCACCGCTGACGTATTTTAACGTACCACACCAGGCCGAGGTATAGGTATCCGCAACCAGACAGGCGCTTTGGGAAGCAAATTTCTGGGAAAGCCATTTCATGCGATGCCAGATGGGAATATTATCCCAGAGCAGGCGGTATTTTTCATTGGGAACAGCGCCGATGCCGCGCGTCACGCGCTCTTTCATTGTGGCCAAAAGCGCCGTGTAATAATCAATAACTTCCGGCGTGCCCCTTAATGTGACAATCAAAGCCATATGGAAGAAGGCATCGAAAGCTGTCATGGGCGAAGGCTTGTTTGTGGTCGTATCCAGTATTTCCTGCCATAGCACCTGTGTCTGAAAAGAACGAAGCAGTACCTCATTCAGACGGTCATAATTGAATTTTCTTTTGCAGGCGCTCTCCAAAAAAGCGAAGTACTCATCAAACTGACTGCGAACATACTTGGCGATCTCCGGCGTATACTCCGTATGACAAATGGGCGTATCGAGAATGAACAGGGGCACATTGAAATACCGCGCCTGAACTTCATACCATTTGAGAACGGTCCCACAGATATTGTTACAGCACACCAGCATGTCTGGTTTGGGCAAACCTTGGAGAGGGCCGCCATTAATAGTCGCGCAGGCAATATCGGCGCGGGCGTAGGAACACAGATCGCTGGAATATCCCATGGCCTCCGCCTTCTCGCAAAGTCCGCCACCCATTTTGGAAGCCCCAATCATGGCGCCGTAGTTTTCGGGATACACAGGGATGATACCCATCGCGAGGAGCGGTTCCACAGGGCCGCCGCTGGTTATCCAGGCAACTTTTTTGCCCGTCAGTCTGGCCGATTTGGCTTCGCTGTAGTAAACTATCATCATGTCTTTCATCGTCTTCGTTTTTTTGAAACGGAGAGTGAATTTCTTGAATTTACCGAATGAAAAGATCAAAATTGTTTTCAGAAATTCCAATATCTGTTTTTTCATCATAAGTCCTTTTCTGTTGAAATCCGTCTTTATAATATCTGAATGAATGTTTCGAAACGGGTCTGCAACTGCCCCGCGGCGGGAAGTTGTTCTTCCATATCCAGCAACATGCAGGGGATATTCTCCTTATCCAGCATTTCTTTTATGTAGGGATAATCGAAGGCGTGAGGATCGCAGAATTTAAGCAGAAGAAACACGATCCCGTCTGCCTTACTTTCTCTGACGATTCGGACGATGTTTTCGCCCCGATCCGTTAATCCCGCATGCTTCGCCGGACAGATAGGCCTGTCAAGATATCTTTGCGCTATTGCCGCAAGCGGAGAAGCTTTTTCATCCAGGACACCATCAAAGTATCTCGATCCCGTGCAGAGATCATCCCAGACGACAACCCCTCCGGCATTCTCGATGATATCGTAAATGTCCGGATGACTGCATATACTTCCGGCAAGTACAATTCTTTTAGCGTCGGATTTAATTTCACCACCGGGAGCTTTCTCTATTTGCGCTATGACTTCTCCAAGTGTTTTGAGAAAGAGCGGCCTGTCCATGATCATGGCCGCCTTGATAATGCTATGGAAATCGCGGCCACTGATGATTTCCGTTCTTTGGGCACGAATGGCATAGAGCTTCCTCATGAGCGCCCGGATCTGATTATATGTTTTGATGGTGTCAGAGAGCATTGCGTCTGTGATTTTAACACTCAGGGCATGCTCCAAATCTTTTTTAAATTTTTCCAAAATATCAATCATATATTGCCGGGCGCTGGCGGTATTTAGCTTTACAGGAAGAACGATATCTAGATGAAACTTATGGGCAACGTTAATCCGCCAGATATCAGAAAGCCGCTGGAAAGAATCGCACGTGTGCGGGAAAACGGCGCCGTCCAGGAAATCCAGCCTTCCGGAAAGCCCCTCTTCCAGTATGCCCCGAACCAGAGAGCAACAGTATGATTGCAGATTGGCGTCGGCCAGATGAATCCCTTCATTTGTGCCGAAAAGCCGGAAAGGAAGCGCACCTGCGGCATAGATAATTTCTTCCGGAGTGTAGGAGCAGGTATAACCAACAATTTTTTTGCCTGTTTCTTCCTTATACTTACGGCAATAAGCATAAGAGTCAGTGATGATATTTTTAAATTCCGTAATTTTCTCCATGGATATATTCCCTTAATAACTTTAATTATAATCTTTTGCCGGATTAATATGCGAAGCGCGTATGTTTTCAATTTCCGCTAAACTTTCCGGCAGCCTTCAATTTGGCAATTTCTTCCTCTTCCAAAACATTGAAAGCAATTTTCCCGACGAGTGTTTTCGGCAAGCTATCTCGGAATTCTATTTCCCGCGGGCAACTCCATTTAATCAGATGATCGCGGCAAAAATCAATCAATATCTTCTCCATTTCCGGAGATGCTTTAGCAGGGTCCTTCAAAACAACAATCCCTTTGACAAGCTGAACCTGCGCTTCGTCCGGGACTCCGATAATACACGCATCCCGTATATCCGGATGTTTATAGAGAATATCTTCCACCTGCGCCGGATAGACGTTCATGCCCGAAGATTTGATCATCCGTTTTTGCCGCAGTTTAAAATAAAAAAACCCATCTTCATCCATAGTGCCGATGTCTCCGGTATGGAGCCATAATTTGCCGTCAGGATGCTGTCGTAAAGTATTTGCTGTCTCCTCCGGCTGATCAAGATAACCAAGCATTACCGCCGGGCCGGAAATGCAGATTTCTCCTTCTTCACCGCAGGGCACTTCATCAGTCGTGTTAAGCCGGACGATTTTTGCCAACATATCCGGAAAGGGTATTCCAATGCTACCCTCCCTGTAATGGCCTATTGGCATTGCCATGATCGCCGTTACAGCTTCAGTTAAGCCATACCCTTCCATGAGTTGAACATTTCCGCCCTGCTTTTTCACCATTTCCTCAAACCGGTCTTTAACTGTCCGCGGCAGAGAATCTGCTCCGCTGAAAGTCGCCTGAAGGCAACTAAGATTGGTCTTGTGCATTTTCGGATGGCGGCTTAGGGCATCGAAAAGAGTCGGTACACCAATGACGAAGGAAGGTTTTTTGGAACTGATAATTTGAGCAACTGTTTCCGGCGTAAATTGCGGCACGAGGATGCTTTTGCCACCACCCATGAAGCAGGCATTTACGCAGACACCTAAACCGAAGCCGTGAAATATGGGAAGGATGGCTAAAATGGAATCCGCACCCGAGAGCCTACCCCATTCAGATACCTGCAAGCCCTCGCTGATGAAATTCATATTGGAGAGCATGATCCCTTTGGGCACGCCGGTTGTGCCTCCGCTGTAAAGGATTACAGCCAGTTCATCAGTATCCATCTGCGCCTGCGGGGCATGGGGATAGCTGCCGCGCATCAGATCTTTCCACCATTTGACCATCGGATCTGGCGGTACTTTCGGAATTTTTCTGCCCATGGTCAGGTTGAATCCGATGCGCTTGAGGGGTCCCAGATAATCTGGAATCCGCGCCAGAATCAGAGTTTCCAAAGGAGTAGTTTCTTTTAAATCTTTGAATTTGCCGTAAAAAGCGTCCAGGGTCAAAACAAAACGGCTTTTTGCCACATTAAGGTAAAATTCGATTTCTTTGATTGTGGAAAGAGGATGAATCATGCTGGAGACAGCGCCTAGTTTGTTTGCGGCATAGAAGCAAATGATTCCCTGCGGAGAAGTCGGCATGGAAATTGTGATCCGTTCTCCTTTTTTCAGGCCGATAGCGGCTAGCGCGTCGGCGCACTTATCGATCTCGCTGATGAATTGACGGTAAGTCGAAGTGTAATCGAGAAAATCATAGGCAATTGAATCAAGACAACGTTCAGCCGATTGCCGGACGGCTTCGTACATTGTCGCACGAGGATAATCCAGCGTTTTTGGAACGTGCTGATAGAATTTCAACCAGGGTTTCTTTTCATACATGATCGCACCCCCTATAAGTTTTTTAAGATACGATATAAAAATCAGGAAATGAGTACGTAGTCAACAAAAATAAAATCATGAAATCGCTAATACCAACGTATAGTGGCTTAATTTTCTTGACGCATCAACACCTTCTCCCTATAATCACTACACAAAAAAACGAGTTCTTATAAGAATTATCTTAATCGACCCAAAGAGGGAACAATGGCTCATATGGAAAAAATTAAGCTTGGCATAAGCGCCTGTTTGTTGGGTGAAAATGTACGCTATGATGGCGTACATAAGCTGGATTCGTTTCTCAAGGATTCTTTAGGAAAATATGTTGATTATGTTCCCGTTTGTCCTGAAGGTGAATGCGGCCTCGGTGCTCCCAGAGAATCTATGCGTCTGGAGGGAGATCCGGAGAATCCGCGTTTAGTCACCACCCATAGCAAACAGGATCGGACAGATTTACTGGTTGAATGGGCGCGCAAGCGTGTCGTCGAACTGGAAGCAGAAAATCTTTGCGGCTTTATTTTTAAGAGTGATTCGCCCAGTTGTGGGATAAAACGAGTTAAAGTTTATAATGAAAAGTGTATGTCTGTTGACGCGGGCGTCGGAATATTTGCCAAAATCTTCATAAAACATTTTCCTTTTCTGCCCATGGAAGACGAAGAAAGTCTTCATGACTTAGGCCTGAGGAAGAATTTTATCGATACAAAATCATGTGCAGGGCATGATAAAATTAATCTTGACAATCATTTATTCGCTGTGTTACGCAACTTTACAATTGAAAAAATAAGGTGAACCGAAGAAATGTTGGCAATTATTTCTAACAATAACTGGTGGTGGCAGGTTATAGATATCTGCCCATAATCTCACAAAAAAATGAGTATGGGCGGGGAGGATCCTTCCCATGACTCCACAAAGTAAACAATGCCATGGGAAGAATCATAACCCATGGCTTTTTTTTAATGAGACCCAAGCTTCAGAAACAAAGTGCATAACCTGAAGGTCATCTATGACTGAAGCTTGCAGGTCGTAATGAGACTAAAACTTCAAAAGCAAGGCGCATTGAAGTTTTTTTGCCGAATTAATGACACTAGCTGAGAGTGAGCTTAGCGAAACTCGAAGCGCAAGTGGAATTATCCTGTATGCAAAGCATACAGTGGTATCCAAATAGCCAAAGGCTATTGGAAATTATCCTATCCGCCGCTGCGAATAGGGATATACAGCAAAGCGGAGGATATTATTATATCCGTGATTCTTAAAAATACTTATTAGAAGGAGAAAAAATATGGAACAGGTAAAAGTAGTACTGCAAGATCGGGAAATACCCAAAAAGTGGTACAACATCTTGGCGGATTTGCCCACACCGATGAAACCACCTTTGCACCCCGGCACAGGTCAACCGGTAACTCCCGGTGATTTGGCGGCAATTTTCCCGATGAACATTATTGAGCAGGAAGCTTCCAGTAAGCGTTGGATAAAAATCCCTGATGAAGTTCTGCAAAAATATTTGTTGTGGCGGCCGTCTCCTCTTTACCGGGCTTATAATTTCGAAAAACTGCTCAATTGTCCGGTAAAAATTTATTACAAAAATGAAGGCGTCAGCCCGGCGGGTTCACACAAGCCCAACGCTGCCATCCCGATGGCCTATTATAATAAAGTAGCCGGAACCAAACGCATCACGACGGAAACCGGCGCCGGCCAATGGGGGAGTGCCCTGTCCATGGCCTGTCAGATGTTTGGTTTAATATGCCGTGTGTACATGGTTAAAATCAGCTATGAACAGAAACCCTATCGTCGCATGATGATGAACACCTGGGGCGCAGAATGTATTCCAAGCCCAAGTAATCTGACGCAGGCGGGAAGAAATGTTTTGGCCGAGCATCCCGATTCTCCCGGCTCTCTGGGCATCGCGATCAGTGAAGCCATTGAAGATTGTGTAACCAGCAAAGATACGAAATACGCACTGGGTAGTGTGTTGAATCACGTATTGCTTTACCAGTCTATTATCGGTCTAGAAGCACAAAAACAAATGAAAAAAATCGGCGTCTATCCGGATGTTGTTATGGGTTGTTGCGGCGGTGGCAGTAACTTTGCAGGTATCGCTCTTCCTTATGTCTGTGACAAGATTCACGGAAAAGATGTGAAGATAGTGGGTGCCGAACCATCATCCTGCCCCAGCATGACGAAAGGCCCGTTCGCTTACGACTTTGGCGATCTGGCCAAAACCACACCTCTGCTCCCGATGTATACACTGGGTCATGATTATGTCCCCGCGCCAATTCACGCTGGCGGTTTGCGCTACCACGGCATGGCCCCTATCGTCAGCCATCTGGTCCGGGAAAATTTCATTGAACCCAGAGCTTATGATCAACTAAAAACTTTTGATGCCGGTGTCAAATGGGCGCGGACAGAAGGCTTTATCCCAGCACCGGAAACTAACCATGTTCTGGCAGCCGTCGTCGATGAAGCGATGCGCGCCAAGGAAGAAGGCAAGGAAAAAGTGATCCTCTTTAACTGGAGCGGCCACGGTCTGGTCGATATGTCCTCTTATGATGCCTATTTGTCCGGTAAATTGCAGGCTTACGAATTGCCGGATCATGAAATTGATCGCGCGCTGAATGCTATTAAGAATTTCCCAAAACCTTAATTTCGTAGATCAAAAGACTTCCAAAAGCCGTCAGGAAAATAAATTTCTTGACGGCTTTCCTTTTTTTAGCCAAGCTGATCGGCAATGAAAACACCGCTTGACTCAAAATTAATCCGATGCCCAAAGCTAGGAGACGAAATGACGTTTGGTTACTGTCTTCAGGAATCGGGGGACCTGCCCTGTGCACGCATTATCCAATGCTGGCAGGCGCCTTTTGACGTGGCGGCATTGCTCAAAGAACACCTGACTCCCGGACAATGGAAACGATTCACCTGTGCCGAGCCTAAAGATAAAGTAATCGACCTGATTGAAATAATTGGAAAAGCGAAGAGTCAAACATGAAGACCATGGATTTGTTTAGCCAGAGAAACACAGGCGATGCGAAGGTTTCGGCTCCTCTTGCCGAAAGAATGAGGCCGCAAAATATTTCCGAATATATCGGTCAGCGGCATCTTCTGGCAGAAGGCTGTTTGCTCCGGCATGCCATTGAAGAAGATAAACTTTTTTCCATGATTTTCTGGGGTCCTCCCGGGTCAGGAAAAACTACTCTGGCCAGAATTCTGGCCAACGAAACCAAATCAAAATTTGTCAGTTTTTCCGCCGTTCTTTCCGGCGTGAAAGAAATTCGCGCGGTAATCGATGAAGCCAGAGAATTGTGGGAAGTAAAAAAGACAAAAATGATCCTCTTTGTCGATGAAATTCACCGCTTCAACAAAGCCCAGCAGGATGCTTTTTTGCCACATGTGGAAAGCGGCCTGATTACATTAATTGGCGCAACTACGGAAAACCCTTCCTTTGAAGTTATTGCTCCTCTTCTATCGCGAACACGGGTTTTGGTCTTAAATCCGTTTTCTGAAGAAGATCTGATGGCCATGGTCGAGTGTGCCCTGAAAGATACGCAAAAAGGTTTCGGGCAATTTTCTATACAGATCGATCTGGACACTCTTCGTTATATTGTTCGTTTATCTGATGGCGATGCTCGCAGTGCCTTGAATAATCTGGAAGCTATTGTATCCATGGTGCAAAATCTGCCCGCTGATAAAAGAGTTATCACGCCGGAATTTGCCCAGGAAGCCCTGCTTAAAAAAACGCTTTTATATGATAAAGACGGTGAAGAGCATTACAATTTGATTTCGGCTTTACATAAGAGCTTGCGTGGCAGTGATCCCGACGCCGCCTTGTATTGGCTGGGACGGATGATTGCCGCTGGGGAAGACCCGCTTTACATTGCGAGGCGCATGGTGCGCTTTGCTTCGGAAGATGTGGGCAATGCTGATCCGCAGGCGCTGATCATTGCCATTGCCGCCCAGCAGGCTTTTCACTTTATCGGTCTGCCGGAAGGAGAACTGGCATTAGCTCAGGCAGCAGTTTACCTGGCAACAGCGCCCAAAAGCAATTCACTGTATATTGGTTATGGTAAAGTTAAAGAAACAATTAATACAAAAGGATATTTGCCCGTACCGCTGCATATTCGCAACGCGCCGACAAAATTAATGAAGGAACTTGATTACGGCAAAGATTACAAATACGCTCACGACTATGCCGACGCTTATGTGCCTCAAGAATACCTGCCGGAAAAAATTCAAGGGCAAATATTTTATCAACCCAAAGAGACAGGTTTCGAAAAAACCATCAAAGAGAGAATAAATGTCTGGCGACAGAAGAAAAATAATGCCAGAGATTAATCACTGTATGAACCCCAAATTATATGGGATAATTCGACTAACGCTTTAAACTTCATCCCGACTCGTCGGGACTCGTTTTCAGCGAGTCTCATTAAAAAGGAAAGGGAGGCTTGGTTAGTAGCCTCCCTGAGGAATGAAGAGAGAAGGTTAAACACCTTCTTGGTTATTTTGCTGTCGGCTAATCATACCCGTTATTTTTAGTCGACAATCAATTAACTTGCTCTTACTTAAAGCATTTATCGTACCATAAACAATATAATTATCTTAACTATTCAAAATAATTAATTAATAATTAAATGTGGCGGCGGTTACAATAAATCTGCCTTTGGGATAAGCGGCAATAAATGTCGGAAATCATATCTGCTTATTTTAAATAATATAATAAATACATGCAGTTATTTATAAATTGTAACGTTTGCCACTCCTTCGACAAAAATGTCGGTTTTGGGGGGATTAGCCATTGACTTTTTCCTTAAATAGCTTAAACTGACCAACAAAATAATATTCTGAGGGTAAAAATGCGTTTTTTTAGAAAAAAAGATTTGATTATTAACCGGAAGGCTCACGATTACAACGATCCTTTTCTTCAGCCTTTAGCTGTAGCCATTGTCAGCGCCATTTTAGTAGCTTTAATCTTGACTATGGGATTTCTGGAGATTAAAAGAAGTGAAATGAATCTCATAGATTTTATGGAAGATCAGGCCTTGAGCACAATCGGCGTTTTGCAGCGGTTAACTGAAGAAAATTTAAAAAGCATAATCGCTGTGCCTGAAAAAACAGGTTCAAATTTAAAAACTGTCAGCCAGGATGAAGCTACTTATTCCAAAAAATGGGTGATTGAAGCAATAACGGCTTTGGCCTTAAAGTTAGATCAACAATGGAAAAAAGGTAAAATAAATAATGATTATCTAATTAAATTTGCTGCGGATAATAATTTTTTGTATGTGGCTTTATTAAACGCGCAAGGAAATGCAGTTTACCAAAGCGGATATTTGCAAACAAACATGCTGGATGCAAAAGAACTTGTAAAAAATGGCCAGAAATTAACCACTCTTGAGCTAATGGAGAAAATACGTGTTAAACAGGGAATCGGCTTTATCGCTTTAAGGCGTAAGGACAACAGCGGCACAGTGGTAATAAATGTGGATAAACCGGGATTAATTTACTGGAGTCTGAAAGTTGCCGGAGAAAAAGGAATGAATAAAATAGGAGAAGGTCATGGCATAATTTACATGCAAATTATCAATGATCAGAAAAAACTTCTCAGCAGTGTCGGCCAGCCACCTCCAAGTTTAAGCAATCAAGATTTCAATTTTAAAGAAATTTTAGTCGGCCATGTAAAAATTGCCAGCAGGAAAGTTGATTATGCCGAAAATAAAATTTTGGATCTGGCAACACCTTTATTTTTGGATAAAAAAATTGTCGGTATCGTGAGAATTGGTCTCGACCGCAGTTCAATGGATAAAAGCATTGCCGAAAACCGCCAAAATATTTTTATGTTTATGTTTTTTATTGTCATAATTGCTCTGTTATCCATGTGGCTGCTTTATCATGACCAGAACCGCCACTTAGCCGGTATTGTTGAAATAGAACGACAACTGGAGAAAGCGGAACGGCTTTCCGCTCTCGGACAGTTGGCAGCCGGAGTGGCGCATGAAATTCGCAATCCCCTAAATGCTATCAGCATGGCCACACAGAGATTGAAGAGAGATTTCATTCCTATGGATTCCAGTAAGGCCGAAGATTTTCAGAATCTTTCCGGTGTCATCAGGGATGAGATCAAACGCCTCAACGGAATTATTGAAGAGTTTCTGACTTTTTCCAAAAGCCGCAGACTGGAATTGTCTAATTTTTCCGTCACGGAAGTTTTACAAAAAATTGTCAGTCTCATTAGGGAAGAGGCCTCAACCCGTGGAATTACTATTGAAACAAAATGGCGGGAAACTCCGGCTTTAATTTCAATGGATATAAATAAGCTTCAGCAAGCATTTCTCAACATAATTAAAAACGCCATGGAATCTATAACCGCCGAAGGTAAAATTTTTATTACGGTGGATAAGGAAGGGAAAAATTATATTGTCGTGAGCATTTCGGATACTGGCTGTGGCATGACAACCGAGGAAATCGAGAGAATTTTTAATCCGGAATACACAACCAAAGAAAAAGGATTAGGTTTAGGCATACCTTTGGCCTGCGAAATCATCCGCGGTCATGGAGGAGATATACGAGTGATCAGCAGAAAGGACAAAGGAACAACATTTGAAGTTGTTTTGCCTCGTGAAAGATTCAACTAAAAGTCCTTTAAAGATAAGGAATAAAAAAATACATGCAAAAACTGAGTATTCTTATTGTCGAAGATGGCCAATCCCAACGGGAAATGTTGCGTGATTTTTTACGTTCCGAGGGCCATACAGTAGCCGAGGCGGCAAATGGTGAAGCGGCAATAAAAACCGTTTTAAATGGTCATTTTGAGTTAATTCTTCTGGATTATAAAATGCCCGGCATGGACGGTTTAGAGGTCCTCAAAGAAATAAAACGCATCAATCCGGAAATAGATGTGATTATCATTACTGCTTATGGCACCATTGAAACGGCGGTGGAAGCCATCAAAGTCGGAGCAATTGATTACATTACCAAACCGGTGGAATTGGATGAATTATTAATACTTGCAGATCGAGTCGCGGAACGAAGGCAGCTTATTCAGGAAAACAGGCTCTTAAAGGAAGAACTGAATAAAACGAGCGTCACTGCGGAGAAAATTATTTACAAGAGCCCGTGCATGGCGGAATTGATCAATCTGGCGGGGCGCGTGGCCGCCAGCAAAGCATCCATTTTAATTCAAGGGGAAAGCGGAACAGGAAAAGAGTTGTTGGCGCGTCTGATTCACCAATTGAGCCCCCGGGCGCATAAATCGATTGTTGTCGTTAATTGTGGATCCCTGCATGAAAATTTATTGGAGAGCGAATTATTCGGCCATGAAAAAGGCGCTTTTACCGGAGCTGCTTCCCGCCGGATCGGCCGGTTTGAAGAAGCCGATGGCGGCACGCTTTTCCTTGATGAAATAGGAGAATTAAGTCCGACCATACAGGTTAAACTTTTACGTTTTTTGCAGGAACGCGAATTCCAACGCTTGGGCAGTAACGTTAATCTCCATGTTGATGTCCGGATCATCAGTGCGACAAACCGTGATTTGGAAGTTCAGGTGAAAGAAGGCACCTTCCGCGAAGATCTTTTTTACCGGTTGAAGGTTGTTACTATGGTGCTACCGCCCCTGAGAGAAAGAAAAGAAGATTTGCGTATTTTAATCAATCATTTCATTGATAAATTTGCTGTTGAAAATGGGAAAAATATTCAAGGATTAACTGCTGAAGCAAGGGATTTGCTTTTGAAATACGATTATCCGGGAAACGTGCGCGAACTGGTCAATATTCTGGAGAGGGCTGTTGTTATCGCTCGTGACCAATACATCACCACAAATGATCTACCGTTTAAGCCTGATTTCCTTCCAGAGAATTCGGACAAGAAATCTTTTAGTGCTTTGCGGGAATCAGTGGAAGAATTAGAAAAAAATTTAATTGTTGAATCAATGGAAAAGACACAGGATAACCAGACAAAAGCTGCCGAAATTCTAGGTATATCGGAAAGGATGCTACGGTATAAGCTTAAAAAATACGGTCTGAAGAATTGAGAGGGCTATTGAAACACGCCTATCTGCTGCGTTGCGCTGCGAAACGCTCCGCTCAATGTATATGTTAGCTACGCCATTATGACGTAGCTAACCGGAAAGGAAAGAATTGTTTTTATTGTGCACCCTTGAGTATGCACTACCGGAGCATATACGCCTCGCGGCCCTGTTTTTGCGCGCCTTGCATCTGACCACTGAACAGCCCCAAAATATGAAGGGATTGTTTAAATGAAAAAATGTTCGTTCTGTTGATACTTAATTCCTGAAATCCTCAAATTGTTAATCTCGGTAAATATACCACATTCCCATCGGAAACAATCAAAAAATGGCTGAATTTTAACTTAATATATGATATAAACATTTTGGGAAAGTAAAAGCATTTGGGGCAGGTCAATTGTGGCTAATATTACATTGATATACAAAAATGATTTTCTTATATTTAAACCATGAATAAGTAGTGTTTGAAGGAAAGAGTGGAACCTGAGCATTTTAAAAGGGATGAAGTGATGGAAGAAAGAAGAAGAGCGCCAAGAATAAAGGAGGAGAATGAGGCTACCATAAAAGTCGTCTCCGGAGGAAAAAATCTTCCAGAAGAAGAAATCATCGATAACCAAACTAAGGATATCTCCGTGTGCGGTGCCAAAATTCAGACCAATATTCTTTTGCCCGTAAATACCCTCCTTGAATTAGATTTTACATCAAAGGGTGTGCACCAACAGATAAAAATCCTCGGAAAAGTAATATGGCGTAAAGTCATCAATGAGAATGAGTCTTATGAGTTTGGTGTGGAATTCTACCCTAGCAAGGAAATCGAGACACTTGAGGATTACATCTCAGGGCAACAAAAATCTAATAAATCTGAGTTTGTCAAAAATAAAGTAACCCCAATTGATTCTGGTAATAAAAATATCGTAGAAACTAAAAAACTATCCCCAATTGATTCTGGTTATATAAATATCTTAGAAACTAAAAAAGTACCCCCAATTGATTCTGGTAATAAAAATATCACAGAAACTAAAAAAGTACCCCCCATTAAAAATAAGCAATGGATAAAAATAGCAATAATTTCGTTAGGTACAATTATTTTGATAGTAGTTCTGCTAAAGATATTCGGCTCCATTTCCCTAGATTTTATTTACCCACATACAAATAAAAAAGTTACAAATAATTTTGCTCATGATTCTATAACTACAGAATCAGCGACTTTACCTGTACCACCTATTACTGCTCCAGTACCAAAGGTAACACCAGCTCCAGTACCTGCTTCAGTTCCAGTACCTACTTCAGCTCCAAAGGCAACGCAAAAAACAAAAGTTATTGGTAATAGAGACAGTAAAATATATCATCTCCCCGGCATGAAATATTACAACGCCGTAAAGGCTTATCACCGTGTAGAATTTGATTCTGAAGCTGATGCTATCAAGGCGGGGTATAATAAGGCACCACGATGAAATCATTCTCAAAGTAGAGAATAAAATATTGGTCTTTATCTTTACTTACTTTTCATTGGTAATCCTTAATTCAGACAACTGTCCAATGTTGTGGAATAGTAGGGTAT
>PLGI01000099.1 GCA_003139775.1 Syntrophaceae bacterium
TCAGCAGCTTTTCCAGAATTTCAGTTTTTGTCAGATCATTCATATTTCCCTTGCCAATAATAATTTAAGAATACAGTTCAGAAAAACATATATAACTGAGTAATTAATACAAAATCATTTTAAATAAATCAATGAATAAAAAAAAGACCAAAGGAAGATCATTTTCTTTATTTCTATATGGGGAAAATAAAAATGGAGAGATGGTTTATGATTCGGCGAGAAATGTTTGGAAGGAATGAATTAAAAACTTTTCTTGAGATGGGACTGCGGTAAAAAAAGATGGCCAAGGGGCAGAAAATGGCAAGTCATGAAATTTTTCATGAAGAATCACTTTTTGCGTATCGGAGAAGAATTTTGATTTTAAGTGGTATTTTTTCGCCTTTTAAAACAGTCTCAATGGCAATCCCCGCTATTTTGTACATTTCCTCCGTCGTTTCATCTCCGGTTAATTTATCATAAATACCTGTGTCTGCGTTAAACCAATGAAATAAGCCGACTTCATGAATTACTTTGAGGGCATTAAATATTTCTTCATGATCTGCCGTATAATTAATTGCTATATCGTAAATCATTTCAAGCAACAAAAGAATCACTCTTACAGGCATTAATAAAAATAGAAAATATAGTTCCAAATAACAATATTAGATTAAATCTTACGGGTGGAGAACCAACAATACATCCAAATTCTAAAGAATTTATTGCTCATGCTGCTAAAAGTAATAACATAAAAGGGATTCGTATTGTTACGAACCTTGCGAGTAAGGAAAAGATTTATAGATATATAGCAGAGGAATCAAATAATAGACAAATAAAAATTTATTTGGTTACTTCATTTCATTGGGAAAGTGCCACACCCGAAAGATTTTTAAAAAATTTAAAATTGCTTATTGATTCAAAAGTTGAAATACAAGTTAAACTTATGCTTGACGACAAAGGGATTGAGAAATTATCAGGTGTTATTGTTGGATTAAAAGAATTGAATGAAAAATATAATAACATAGAAATTGGAGTTCAGAGAATTCGTAATACCCAGAACATAGAAATTAACTTAGAAAATTTTGAGATGAAATATTTTGAGCAGGTCCATCATTGGAAGGATTTGAGAGAATTTATTTATACAAATGAAAAAAAAGAATTAATAAATGAAAAAATCAAAAATATTGATTTGATAATTAAAAACAAACATAATTCATTTTATAAGTGGACTTGCTTTACGGGTGAGAATACACTTTTTATAGATAACGACGGTAGTGTATATTCTGCGCTCTGCAAGCCAGATGGAAATAGAATTGGTAATATTTTTGATATGTCATGTTTTCAGATTCCTCAATCCGTATTATGTCCTCATATGCTCTGTGAGTGTGGTTCCACAGTGAGAATACCAAAAATAAAACAATGAAGATTTGTTTAGTAAAGAGCAAAAGAGTTCCTAACGACCTTTTAACCCCTACTGATGGAGGCAGCATAAACTTTGTTGAAGTATTAAAAGGAATTGAAAAACTCAAAAAATATTCAATTACCGTAATTACAAGAAATGGAGAAGATAATATAAGTATTTCAGAATCAATAATGAGAGATATTAAAATCATTTATCTGCCTTTTACATTTTCAAATAGTAATGAAGTTATGGTCAGAGATTATGAAGAAGGCATTTCATTTACAAGCTCACTTAGAAAACATCTATCTCAAAATTTTTATGACATACTACTACTTGCTTTCGCGAAAAATAAATATGTAGATTATTATTGTCCTGATTATATTTTAGAACAAGAACAGAATATGCTACAATATTGCAATAAAATAATTGCCTTAAGTTGTGCAGAGAAAAATGATATTGTCACAAAATATAAAATTGAAACAAATAAGATTACTGTTATTCCAAACGGTGTAAACATCCTGTAGTCACTTAGACATAGTCAGACAAAATAAAATCCGACAGGACAAGGAAGATGCGATTCGTTCTGCGGAATTGATTATCGTCGATCGCTCGAGAATTACAATCGGCAATTACCGTCACCCTCATAAACACCATTCTTGATTTTCAAGAGACGAAGAAGATGGGACATCCTATATGCCTTATGGATAAAATGTTGGCCTTTTCAATCCATCTGCGTAACGTCGATTCTTTCCATGCATTGCTCACCGTTCTAATAACGACCCCCAGTCCTGATTGTTTGGGGGTCGTTATATGGGTACCGAATTTGCGGAGACCTACAGATTTTTCAGGAGAAATTAGCTAGGGATCGTCACTGCGGCCTGCCCAACCCCCACCTTAACGCCATCCTGATTTTCGCACCACAGTTCTAACACCACGAAAGATTCTTCAGCTGGGCGAGGGTGTTTTTCGATTACCTTGCCACGGGAGATGATGTCATCACCTGGTCGTACCGAGTAAACAAATTTGACATCCAGCATTTTTAAGAAGGCACCGCCCTGATAAGCCCAGTCGGTCACAATTTTGCCCATGAAGGCACCAGTCATGATGCCATGGGCAATGGTGGTTCCCTTCCCTAACAGGTTAACCTTTTTAGCCCATACCGGATCAATATGAATGGGATTGAAGTCAAGAGAAGCCTCGGCGTTCTTGTTTATCTTCTCCTGCGTAATGTGCTTGCTTTGTTCGGGAATCTCATATCCTAGCTCAATTTTATCAAACACTAATTTTTCAGTCATTTTAGGACCTCCTTCATTTTGGTTTGTTAACTCTCATACCTTCCGGTCACGGTTACACCAGTATTGAGCCCTTATTTCATATTTGAGCACTTTCCCAGCGGTTGAACGGGGCAAGTCATTTACGAAATCTATAGAACGGGGCTTTTTGAAACTGGCCAAGTTCTGTTTGCAGTGCTCCAAAAGGTCCGCTTCGGTTACGGTACTGCCAGTTTTTTTGACTACCAGGGCTTTTATCGCTTCGCCCCAGTTGTCATCGGGAATGCCTATTACGGCTGCCTCGGCCACTTCCGAGTGTTGAAATAAAACATCTTCTATCTCTTGGGGATAGATATTCTCTCCGCCGGAAATGATCATGTCCTTTTTACGGTCCACGATATAGATGTAGCGGTCTCCGTCCATCTTTCCTATGTCGCCGGTATGGTACCAGCCGTTACACAAGGTTTCACTGGTTAGTTCGGGGAGCCTCCAATACCCCTTCATCACATTGTCACCCCGGACAATGACCTCTCCCATATTACCGATGGGTACTTCCTCGTCATCATCATCTACGATCATTGCTTCCACTCCGATCACCTCACGACCAGCCGAGGACATCCGGCGAGTTTGTTCGGGTGTGCCTTCCAAGACATGGTCTTCGGGCAACAGCAAGGAAATAGGGACAAAGGTTTCAGTAGCACCATATACCTGGAGGAATTTGCACTGTAAGATTCGGATAGCTTTTCTGAGTGGCTCCATCGGCATGGGGGCGGTGCCATAGATGATGCATTCCAGACTTTTCAGATTGAAATCACTTAACTGTGGGTATCGTAGAATGGCTAAAATCATGGCAGGAACAAGCAGAGCATGGGTAACCCGTTGTTGTTCAATGGTTTTCATAACCGCTTCCGGGTTAAAGGCGCTCAGGGTAACGTTGGTGGCCCCCATAAAGGCAAAGGCAAACATGGCCATGGCGTCTCCGGCGTGAAACAAAGGTGGGACATTTAAGTAAATCATTTCTGGTTTGATTCCAATCCCGACGACGGCATTGAAGCAACTGGAAACCAGGTTTTTATGGGTGGTCATCACCCCTTTGGGCCGACCGGTAGTTCCACCGGTATATCCCAGCACCACGATGTCGTCTTCCTCGATCTTGACATCAGGTTCGGCGGGGGCTGAATTTTTAATTAAATCTTCATAGAACAGCAAGTCAGAGAATTCTTGGTTCATACCAATCAATCCGGTTACGCTTGGGCATCGGGTTATGATCTCTTGCACAATAGGAAGATATTTACTTCTAAAAAAAACCAACTTAGCATTGGAATCATCGATGATATAGCTTAACTCTTCGCTATTTGACCTAAAGTTAAGAGGCACAAGGGGAATCCCCGCTTTGGCGCAGGCAAAATACAGCTCAACATATTGATATATATTTTCACTCAATACTGCCACACGGTCACCTTTGTTCAATCCCAGGTTCAAAATTGCATGGGCCAAGCGATTTACCCGCACGTTGAACTCGGAGAAGGTAATCCTTACATCTCCATCAATCAAAGCGACTCGATCAGGATATAGTCGAGCGTTTTTCCTTGGAATATCAGAGATTAACATTTTAGAACCTCCTTTTGTTGGTGATATACGTCAGTTATGCTTATTTATTTTTCATTTCCTCATTGCCTTGATACTGCAGCACCAGACCACCAGTCCACTTGCACACCAGTTCCTTTTTCTGATTGGTGATTATCATCTCAGCAAGGGCATATTTTTTATTTCGTTTCAAGAATTTGTCTGCTAGGCGTATGTTGCAAGAGATGGTATCGCCCGGCCGTACCGGAACCCCGAACTCCCATTTTTGACCCGGGTTGATGGCCCCCGGCATTTTAACCCAGCTATCCGGAGGTAGTGAGGCAAAAACGATCGGTGTCAGGATAGTGGGAGGAGCAACCAAACCTCCGAATTGAGAGTTCTTGGCAGCTTCCTCATCAGAATAGAAGGGATTGTTATCTTCGGTGCCTTCAGCATACAACTTTATCCTTTCCGGAGTAACCTCAAAAGGTATGGTGTCATATTCTTCACCAACAATGAGCTCATTCCAACTGCGCTGTTTCTGCTCGTGCTTAAAAAAATCTTTTTCAAAGCGTTCGGGCAATTTTTCCTTTGTCATACGATAAACCTCCTTTATTTTTTTGTTTAAAAAAAGACTCATACCTTCCGGTAACGGTTAAGCCAGTATTGAGATCTGATTTCATTAGAAGCCTTACAATCTGGCCAGTCGCAACCGCAAATTAACCGGCCAGCCGGTCTATAAATTCCTCAAAAAAACTGCCGATGAACTAAACCGCAAAAAATCTTACCTTTTCAGCATGCCGTGAAAAATGGCCCAAATGCTTTGATCGATGATTTCATTCATATCCAATTTTCCTCCTTCCCTGAACCAATATCCTAACCAGTGGCTCATCGAAATAAATAAAAAAGTGATGACATTCGGGTCAAGGTCTTTTTCCAGGTCTAGGATCTTTTGTAGTTCATCTCTCAACAGCCGAAAAATTTCTTGTTCTCTTTTGAAAAGCTCTTTCTTGTACTCGGAAGATAGTTGATGTCTTTCCCGAAGCACAATCAACCGTAAATCCTTGTCGTGGTTGAGGTAGCGAGCATAGACCTGAATGAGGTTTTTCAAGGATTCCTTGGGTAATAATTTCTTTTCACTGCTTTCCGTGATGCTTGCCCTCAAGATGTCCAGAAAGATATCCGTGTTCCTCAAGATGATATAAGAAAGAAGCTCTTCCTTGGATTTAAAATAATGGTACAATCCGGCCTTGCTGATACTAGCCTTCAGGGCCACGTCCTGAAGTGAAGCCGTTGCGTACCCTTTTTTGCTGAATACCGTAGCGGCAACTTCTGCAATCAAGTTTTTTTTATCTTCCTGACTTTGTTTAGACAAAATTTTATTTCCTTAACGCTAATATGCTTTTAAGCAGTTATTGGCCTTTATATAATAAAACCGGCCAGCCGGTAGATATTGCAAAATAACCCTTTTTGTCAAGAATTATTTTGTATCTTTCGTCAAATATTTATAAGAAAAGTATGTCGAAGCTTATGGAAATCTGATTCGCATGTACGTCTTGCCAGACCAACATTCATCGTTAACTATCGTTTCAAAAATTTTTCTTGACACGGCAATAATTATTAAGTAAGTACTCACTCACTTAATTCATAAACAGGTGTGATCCTCAATGGTGGTGCGGTTAAAAGCGGAAGAACGTCGCAAGCAGATCCTCAAATGTGCCGTCAAGGTTTTTGCACAATCCAATTACAAGGCCACCCGCGTGGCAGATATCGCAAAGGAGGCCGGCATCTCCGAAGCCGCGATTTATAGATATTTCCCGAAAAAGGAGGCCATTTTTCTGGAGATTCTTGAACACATTTCCGTGCGGGTCATCACCGTTTGGAATGAGGAATTCATGTCAAAAAAGGATGCCCTCCAGGTAATCGAGGCTATGGGCGTAACCTATTTCAAGAGGATGATCAAACATCCCGACGAGCTGAAATTACAATTCCAGGCTATTTCGGAAATCGACAGCCCCAGAATCGCCGAACGTTTGAAAAAGGATCATGAATATTACTTGAGTTTTTTTAAAAAGATCCTGGTTAGAGGCATAAAAGAAGGTACCATCCGCAAGGACCTCGATATCAATACCGTCGCCTGGATACTCAATGGAATCGGCATTCTCTTCAATATGGCCAAACTGCTTAAATTCGACCGGGAATTCGGTGAGGCCATGGTAAAAAGTATTACCGAACAAATGATTCAATGGGTCAAGGCATAGGAACCTCTTTTGCGTAGCGAATGAGGAAAAATCGTAGTAGATGCAATTTTTTTGTCCAATTATGTTAGTAAGTATTAACTAACATAACACCTGATGGACAGAACCCGGGCGGTCCAACTTTATACCCAAGTTGGAATTGGAAATCACAATTTATAAATGAAGGCACATCTCATGAAAATCGCACAAGAGAAAAAAACTTCTCCCTATGATGTCTTAATTATCGGTGCTGGTCCTGCCGGGGCCGCCGCTGCCCGAACCTTGGTGAAAAACGGCCGCCGGGTTCTCGTCATCGATAAAAAATCCCTTCCACGGTACAAGGTCTGTTCCGGAATGATCTTAGACCGGGCACAGGACCTGCTTTTGGAACGATTCGGTGCCCCGCCCGAGACGGTCTTCTGCCGCCCTTCCATGCTCAACGGCGTTCGCCTGAGCATGTCGGGCGTAACATTTGCGGACCTTCCCCTCAAGAAAAAGACCATCTACAACGTCTGGCGCTCCGAGTTCGACCACTGGCTGGTCATGCAGTCCGGTGCCGAGTTGCGCGATGAACACCGCCTGATTCGCTTTCATCAAACGGAAACCGGCGTACATGCGGACATCGCCGACCCGGACGGGGCGCTGTTTCCCATTGACGCGTCTTACATGATCGGAACCGACGGTGGGAAATCCCTCGTTCGCCGGTCTCTGGACCCGGCCTTCGAAAAAAAAATCCACTGGTCTTCGTTTGTTCAGGACTACTGCTATGCCGCCATCGATCTCGATCCAGCGTATTACTATATGTTCTTTGACCCTTCCCTGAGTGCCTTCTATACTTGGCTGCATTTTAAAGACGACTTTCTGATCTACGGCGTCGGTGCTGCGGCGGGAAGGCCTATTGATCCCACTTTCCGGGACTCGACACGATACCTGGGCGATCATTTCGGACTACGGATCGACAGCGTCAAACGGAGAACCGGATGTATGGTAAGCGACATACCTCTTCATGGCCGTTTTCATCTGGGGGCGAATCGCGTTTTACTGGCAGGTGAAGCGGCCGGTTTCATGAATGTTTTCGGAGAGGGCATCTCGTCCGCCTTGGCCACGGGCCATATGGCGGCAGTTGCCGTTTGCCGTGCAGGAGAATCGGGGCAGGGTGCTTTAGCGATCTATAGCAATCTTGCTGAAGATGAAAAACAAGCGACATTCAAATCATGGGAATCTGCCAAAACATTGATGCCAAGAATCGGCGCTGAAAGCGACGGGAAACCGGAGACGGCTTCCGGCTGAAACACTGGTGGGCATGGCGGCATGAAGGCGGCTCCAACAAGGAGGTATTGTAAATGGTTACTTATGCGGACAGGCCATGGAAAAAGACGCTGGATGAACACATCCCGCAAATCGATCTGCCGGAGGTCGCGGCATACCGATTACTAACGGAACCCTGTGAAAAATACCCTCACAACAGGGCTATCTTTTTTTACGGAAACGAATACACCTACTCGGAAATAGACGCTTTATCCAACAAACTGGCCAACAGTATGAGTCATCTGGGCATCAGGAAAGGCGATTGCATCGGGGTCTGCATGGACAATTGTCCCCAGTACGTCTCGATCCTTTTTGCCATCTTGAAGGTCGGCGCCACGGTCGTTCAACTCAGTCCCCTGCTGACTTCTAGAGAACTCCTCGTCCTCATCAACGACTCCCGGTCCAAGGCCGTCTTTACGCTGGACTATCTTTTCCCCAAGATTGAAACGATCATGGCGGAAAGCCCTTTGGAGTTTGTCGTGGTTTCCAGCCTTTACGATTGCTTGCCCCGGGAGCCTTTCCCTTGCAAACCGTTTGCTGTTCCCGAAGGGCCCATCGCCATCAAGAACCATCCCTGGTCTTACACCTTTACCGATTTTTCGAAGAACAGGGTGGCCTTCGATTGTCCGCCCATTGATGCCAAGCGGGATGTGGCCATGCTCCAATACACGAGCGGAACAACGGGCGTTCCCAAAGGGGCCATGATTTCCCACTGGAATCTGAGTTCTTACATCCGACTGATGAGCGTGCGAGACACGATGGTACAGTGGGGCGAAGACATCTATTTGGTAACGACACCGATGTCACATAACTTTGCCATCACCCAGACCGTGATCTTGCCCCTTTTTCTCGGCGGCACATCTGTCATCATGGTTCGTTTCCACCCCGAAGAATTCCTTAAAATGGTCCATAACCTCCGCGTCAATGTCACACGGGGCGTTCCTGCCATGGTCAGTATGTGCGGCCAGCATCCGAACCTCAAAAATTACGATCTGAGCAGCCTTCGACACTGGACCGTTGGCGGGGCGCCGGTTCCGCAGGAATTGGCCGATGAATTCAAGTCAAAGACCGGCGTTCGGGTGGTCGAGGGTTATGGCCTTACGGAAACGACATCGGGCATTTTCGCCAATGAATGGTACCGGGACCAGAAGCATCGGGGATTCGGATACATCTTGGAGCAGCATGACCTGCAGATTGTGGACCCACTAACCGGCCAAGAGGTCCCCATCGGTCAGGAAGGTGAGTTGTGTATCAAGGGACCGAGCGTTACCATCGGCTACTGGAACAATCCCCAGGCGACGGCTGACGTCCTGACCGACGGCTGGTTTCACACAGGGGATATGGTGCGGATGATGGAAGATGGCTTGGTCCAATATGTCGATCGGCTCAAGGAAATGATTATTGTCCAGGGTTTCAATGTCTATCCGACAGAGGTTGAAGATATCCTCTACAGTCATCAGGCCGTTATGGAGGTTGCGGTCCTTGGCGTCCCGGACCCAAAGCGGGGCGAAGCCGTCCTGGCCGTTGTCAAGCTGAAACCCGGTCAAACGGTGGAGGCCGAAGACCTGATCAAGTTTTGTAAAGATAATCTAGCGCCGTACAAGATTCCAGGAAACATCCTATTCGTTGCGGATTTTCCCAGAAGCGCGGCGGGAAAAATTATGAAAAAGGAATTGAAAAAACAATATACCGAGCGACAGACGTCCTGAAGAGACGCCTGCGATTCCATAAGGAGATCAGAATGCTGAAAGAATTCAATCTGGAAGGAAAAGTTGCCCTGATCACGGGCGCTGGCCGGGGTATCGGCAGGGCTATTGCCGCGACCTTTGCAGAGGCGGGCGCCGATATCGTAGCCGTCAGCAGGACCTCATCGGAGCTTCGGGAAACGGCATCGGAAGTCGAAAAGTACGGACGCAAATGCATGATCCTGCCTACGGACATCGTCAACGTCGACCATTTGAAAAAGCTTGTCGATACGACCATATCCACCTTCGGGAAAATTGACATCCTGATCAATAACGCCGGGATGGGAACCATGAAGATGACCGTTCCTATCCCCGGCGCGGAGAAGATGCGGATCGCCCAGTTGATTCCCGATTTGAACGAACCTGTGACGGACACCGAATGGAACACCATCTGGAACACCAACGTCAAGGGGGGCTATGATTTGACCCGTCTGGTCGTCCCCTACATGATTCGGGAAAAGAAGGGGAAGATCGTCAACATTGTCTCCACGGCAGCCATAAAGTATACGGCCCTGCAGGGCCTCTACCCCGCCACCAAGGCGGCCGTCGTCGCCCTGACCCGGGGATTAGCCAATGAATTAGCCCGCTTCAACATCACGGTCAACGGCATAGGACCGGGCGGTGTCATTACGGCCATGTTGGACAAGGTCTATTCCAACGAGGAGATGAGCAAGACCTACCTGCGCTCCGTGCCGATGGGAAGATTCGGAGAACCACGGGAGGTGGGCCTTCTCGCACTATACCTGGCCTCCGACGCCTCAAATTACATGACGGGCCAGATCCTGTATCTCGATGGCGGTTATACCGTTTCCTAGCCGCCGGGCAGGTTTAAGGCAATCGATCAATGACTAAAGGAGGTTAAAAATATACTATGGAAAAACACGATGTCGTCATTATCGGCGGCGGTCATAACGGACTTATTGTTGCCGCCTATCTGGCGAAAGCCAAGGTGGATGTCTGTGTTGTGGAATTGCAGGATATGGTGGGCGGTTGCGTGGTCACGCGGGAGTTGACCCTTCCCGGTTTCAAGCATGATCCCGCCGGGGCCATTCATATGATGATCCAGGCCAATCCCCTGTTGCACCAGGATGAATTGGGGCTTAAAGCGACGTATGGATTGAAATATGTTTCTCCCGAGATTCCCGGCGCCATTGTCTTCAACGACGACAGTGCCCTGGTGATCTATAAGGATATCCACAAAATGTACGACTCCATCAAGCAATTTTCCACCAAGGATGCTGACGCCTATCTCAAGTTCTGCGGGTATTTGAAAAAGATCATGGCACCCGTCGGCGTGGGCATGTTCGCCGCCCCGCCGCGCTTCGGCACCATGATGTCCTTCCTCGATTCCAGTGCGGAAGGACGGGAATACACCCGGCTCATCCTCTCCAGCGTTCTGGATATCGCCGAAGAATGGTTCGAAAGCCCCCATATGAGGGCGGCCTTCTGCCGATGGGCCTCCGAAGAGATGATCGGACCCCGGGAAAAAGGCACCGGTCTATACGCTGCGGGATGGCCCCTTTTCCACACTTGGGGATTGACTATGCCTGTGGGGGGTTCCGGCGCTTTGAGCGAAGCCCTGGCTGCCTGCATCCGGGACAACGGCGGTACGATCAAGCTCAATACGGCGGTGACGAAGGTCATTGTGGAAAACGGCGCCGCCAAAGGCGTCGTCCTTGCCGACGGAGATCAGGTGATGGCGAAAAAGGCCGTCGTCTCGAACGTCAACGTGAGGCAGCTTTTCCTGCACATGCTCAGCGACAAGGAGGTTCCTATGGGTTTCCAGGACAATGTCAAAAAATTGAAGGCCAGCTCCTTCGCCCCCCTGGTACAGGCGATTGCCCTCAATGACGCCCCCCAATTCAAGGCAGGGGGAGATGTCCAAAAGGCGCCTTTCGTCGAGATCAGTCCCTTCACCGAAGAACTTCTCCGGCTCTATGACGATTATTCCTATGGAGTGCCCAATGCGGGGATGCCGATCATGGGCATTGCCACCATCGCCGATCCCACACGCGCCCCCGCCGGCAAGCATACGTTGTATCTTTATCATTTCGAACCCTATCGTCTGCGGGACGGCGGCGCCGCCGCCTGGGACAAAGAAAAGGAAAGAATCGCGGATCTCGTGCTGGAGACGGCGCGCCGCCACTGTACCAACCTTGATTCCGGCAATATTCTTGGACGCTGGATCGCAAGCCCCCTGGACTACGAACGGATGAACCCCGCCTTGATCGAAGGAGATATCGGGCACATCGGCTCCTTCCTGAACCAGTCTTTCGGCAACCGGCCTCTCCCTGGTTGGGGCCAATACAAAACCCCCATTACGGGGCTGTATATGTGCGGTGCGAGCACCCATCCCGGCGTTGGCATCACCGGCGGCGGCCGGGCAACGGCACGGGTCATGATGGATGATCTGGGCATCGACTTTAAAAAAGCAATCGGAAAACCATAATCAACCTTTAACTTTATATTATAAAGAGGAGGAAACATGTCAGAGGTCATTACAAAAGAATATGATGTTGTCATTGTAGGCTGTGGAATCGCCGGTTCGGTGGCTGGAGCCATTTTATCCAACAAGGCCAAGAAGAAGGTGCTCATTCTCGATGCATCGTCGCAGGTCGGCGGACGGGCCACATCATTCAGAGGTGAAGGAATCACCGATGTCGATGCGTTCCGCAATGCCCTGGCGCTGTCTGCCCATTCCTGGGTAAGTGACCGCTCGGAACCGGATTTGTCCACAATGGTCAAAAAGAAAATGCTTCACGGCTACATTCTGGAAGCTGGTGGTCGCGGCTCCTGGTATACGAACCGCGGCCGCGTCAGCCAAGCCCTAGCCCTGTTCAACAAAGCGTCGGTCTTTTATCCGAATGTCGGCTTCGTCTGGTATGATCAAAACTGGAAACCTTACGTCGTGAAACGAAAAGCCAAGTACGGTTGGATGAGTGACGAAGACTTCGCCGAAATGGCCAAGGTCCACATCCGCAAACTCAAGGTCGGTACGATAGAAGAAGCGGAAAAACTGGATCATGTCACCCTGAAGGATTGGGTGGAAAGTATTACGAAAAACGAAGCGGCCCAGGAATTTCACTATGCCATGGGCACCTTCCAGACCATCGTCAACGACCCGGCCTTGAACGCCGCCGGGGAAAACATCAAGGTCTTTTTACAGGTGCAAGAAACAGGCGTTCACATCCTGAACGGCTCTTGGGCCTTCGCCGGAGCGCCGGGCCATCGCTTTATCACGGAAGGATTCGCCTCCGTGGTCCAAGACGCCGGAGGCGATATTATTCTGAACGCCAAGGTCCGGGAAGTCATGATTGAAAAAGGCATGGCCATAGGCGTCAAGGCGGAGATCGACGGAAAGCCCGTAGAAATCAAGGCCCCGATCGTCATCTGCACGGCTCCGCCGAAAGAGCTGTTGAAGCTCATCCCGGAAAACCTGCTGCCCGAGGAGTTCGTCCGCTTGACAAAGAAGATCATCCACACCGCCATGGTGGCCGGGCAGTTCGGCATGAAACAGCCCCTGAACGATTTTTGCGGGTTCAAGACCGACCCGCGATGTTTCTATCATACCTCCATGCTGATCCCCGAGAGCGAAGGGCTGTTCCGGGGCAACGTCCCCCTGGATATCGGGACCATGTCCAACATCGCCCCGACATCGGCGCCGGAAGGCAAGCACATGGCCCTCATGGCGAGCAGCATCCTGGGTGAAGAAGCCAATGATAAGAAGAAAGTGGATATCGTCATCGATCGTATACTGAAGTTTTCAGACCATGCCTTCCCGGGTTGGCGAAAAGCACTGGAATGGATGCTCTTTACCGTCGGTAATACGTGCATTCTGTGGAGACATCCTGAAGACGAATGGGTGGACGTGAAGTGCCCGACCATTGAGGGGCTTTATTTCGCGGGCGACACTTACGGCAAGCGCCTTAACGAGGGCGGCGTCGAAGGGGCGACCCATTCCGGGTTCATTTGCGCCGGGAAGATCACCGGACAGGACTATCTGCAGCTCCTGCCGCCGATCTTCCGCTAATCGACATCAAAGGAGGCTCATGACTACCGATAGAAAACGCAGCGTAATTATTCGCACTGAAACAGGGGAAGAAGCCGCGGCGGTTTACGCCATCAAGCGTGTCGGAGATAAACTGATCATGGACGGAAAGGCGCTGGGCACCATGCACATGGAAATGATCCTTTCGACGGAAGATGCCCTCCAGGCCATCAAGATGGCCCTCTCTCCGTCGGTTATAGCCTTTGTAGCGCTTCTTCCCTTCTATGCCGTCAGAAATAGGCTGAAGAAAAAGAAAAGGGACGAGGCTCTGGAAGATCCATTTTAGGTCGAGTCAGGATCGAGCCGGCTCGATCCATTTCCCGTTTCACTGATTTACCATCGAAGAGGTTAAAACTATGAAAAGCTATCGAGAAGAATACAACAAGAAGTTGATTTCCGCCGAAAAGGCCGCGTCGCTCGTTCAATCCGATATGTATGTCGATTATGGCCATTTTGTCTTGAAACCCATCGATTTTGATATTGCGCTTGCATCTCGGAAGGGAGAGCCGGGGTTGACCAATATTCAAGTAAGGGCGTCCGGTTCCTTGCCGCCTGTCCCTGCGGTCGTCTTAAAAGACCCGGAGCAGAAGACCTTCCGTTATATCAGCACCTTCTGCACGGAATTGGATCGTCGCCTCGCGGAAAAGGGTTTGGCTTCTTATACGCCGGCCAATTATCATACCGGCGATGACATCTTTTCCAATCCTCAATACCGGGATATTTGGCCCGATGTCTTTTGCACGCAGGCCACACCTATGGACCAGCATGGCTATTTTAACTTCGGTCTGGCCAACTCCTACATGAAGTCCATGATCCGGGGCGCCGGGGTGGTCATTATCGAGGTGAACAATACCATCCCCCTATGCCTGGGCGGCTACGGGGAAAATGTCCATATCAGCAAGGTGGACTATATTATCGAGGGTGCCGATACCCCTGTTATGGCTATCCCGCCATCACCTGCGCCTACGCCCGCAGAAATTAAAATCGCCGAGCTTGTTATGGAGGACATCCATGACGGCGCCTGTCTTCAGCTTGGCATAGGCGCCCTGCCCAATACCATCGGGAACATGATCGCCGATTCGGACCTGAAAGATCTGGGCATATCCACGGAGATGTTCTGCGACGCCATGGTCATGCTCCACGAAAAAGGCAAGATCACGAATGCAAACAAAACGGTCGATCGCTTCAAATCCGTCTATACCTTTGCCCTGGGCAGCAGGGAGACCTATGAATTCATCAACGGCAACACCGGCCTTGCCTCCTGCAACGTCGGATACGCCAATGATCCGGCCCGGATCTGCCTGAACGATCAGTTGATCTCCATCAACAATATCCTGGAAATCGACCTTTTCACACAGGTCTGTTCGGAATCCAAAGGGCCAAAGCAGATCTCCGGCACCGGCGGTCAGGTGGATTTCGTGATCGGCGCCACGGATTCCAAAGGCGGCAGGAGTTTCCTTGCCTTCGAGTCAACCTATCTGGACAAAGACGGGACATTACACTCCCGGGTACGGCCGCTGCTCACACCTGGTGCGATAGTCACCGTTCCTCGGGCGACGGTTCACTATCTTGTCACGGAATACGGAAAGGCCTGTCTCCGGGGAAGAACCATCTGGGACAGGGCGGAAGCCATTATCGGACTGGCCCATCCACAGTTTAGGGACGAACTGATCCGGGAAGCCGATGCATTGGGAATTTGGCGCAAATCGAACAAACGTTTGTGAAAATGTGCTTTACGCAAAGGGCGAAGATGGACTAAAAGTTGATGTATATATGGTGCCATGCCATGGATGAAAAAGTCCCCTATGTAGACCATTGGGGACATCCTTAGCCATCCCCGGGCTCCAATGGCCGGCCGGCAAATTTCGGCGAAAGAACATTGTCCAATGTCGCAGCAAATTACACAGATCAAAGAAACTGTTTTTACCGAAGCCGGCGAGTACTATGCAGCTCTGATGCAGAATATTGAACAAGCCTTTTCCCATATTATACGCAGCGTCATATTTA
>PLGI01000041.1 GCA_003139775.1 Syntrophaceae bacterium
TTGAGAAATAAAAAATGGCTGAACTCTAACTCAATATGTGGTACAAATATTCAGGGCAGGTCATATATTCATGCACTACGGATATATTTTATATAATATCTAATCCACATAAACATTCTTGGGAGGTTTTGATATGAACGTAAAAGGCATCGTTTATCTTACAGGAAAGACTACTATCATTGCAGCGTTCGGCGAGGAACACTGGAATTCCTTTATAACCAAACTGACGGCAAAGGACAAATTTTTCAGCAATATTATTATGTCCGTTACCCCCATTCCGGTGGATAAATTCATCCTTTTTCTTGACGAAATGATTAAGGAATTTTTCAACAACGATAGTATGCAGTACGAGACGTTTGGGAAGGCAGCCGCTCAATATGCCCTGTCGCCGGAAGGCCCGTACAAATCCTATCTGCTTACAAAGGATATAAAGCAGTACGTCGAATCGGTCCTACCTAAACTCTGGTCGACCTACTTTGACGAAGGTAAACCTATTACAATGTTCGAAAACAACGTTGCTCATCTCAAAATCACCGGACTTCAAATAAAACATCTTTACTTCGAGTACCTTATTATGGGTTTCTTTCAGAAGGCTCTCAAAATTTTCGGGAAGAAAACTGTTGCAAAAAAGGTCAGGAGTATTTCATCAGGCGATAATGATATTTATTTCCAGTTTGAACTAAAAGATTCTTGATTACAAAAATATAATGGACGGTATGAGCACAGCGCGATACGGAATTCAGTATCTTCAGTATGTTATGGATACCGTCCTACGCCGGTATAACAATATCGATTATGCTTTTTCTTGTAGTGACAGCCTCTAAGTCGGGCTAGGTGACCTCGTGTGACCTTGCACCATCCCGTGTGCCCTTCAGGGTAGACCCGGCCTACATTTTTTACTTCAATAATAATTTGATTTTCAATAAACATTATTGTAGAAAATACAAAATAAAAATTCAACAAGCAGTTTTTTCAACCCGGCATATTTAAAATTACGTATCGGTAGCCGCTTGTCGCCGTTTAGCTTCGCATTAGACTTTACAAAGGAGTTCAGATGATGGTTCAGTATAAGGTCGAATTCGATAAACTTGAATGGGAATCACCGATCATGGGAGTAAGACACAAGTATATCGACCAGAATAATTTACATATTCGTCTGGTTGAGTACTCAAAAGAGATGCCGCCTCGATATCATCTTTAATTTAGAAATGATATTATGTTTTAGAGTGTGATTTTATGAGCATAGCGAGATATCAGAAAGTCATTTTTCTTCTACTGGCGATTTGGGCAGTCTTTACCCTGGCGGCCTGTCAGAAACCTGCCAGACTGCCTGTGCTTGCCAAAAGTGATGTTGTTGTTGCGTTTGGCGACAGCATAACTTTTGGTACCGGGGCTGAACCGCAGGAAAGTTATCCGGCGGTTCTGGAACAAATGATCGGCAGGCGGGTGATTAATGCCGGCGTTCCCGGAGAAATAACTGCCGAAGGCTTATCCCGCCTGCCGCAAATTCTGGAGAGCGAAAAACCGGCTTTGTTGATTCTATGTCATGGCGGCAACGATCATCTCCGGCAGTTGAACCGCGGGCAGGCCGCCGATAACATCAGGGAAATGATTCATCTGGCCAGGCAGAGAGGCACTGCGGTTGCTTTGATTGCGGTACCCGGTTTCAGCCTTTCTGTTTCTCCGGAACCGATGTACAAGGACATTGCCAAAGAATTTAAAATTCCGCTGGAAGAAAAAACACTATCCGATATTCTTGCCGATAATTCCCTTAAATCGGACTACATCCATCCCAACGCCGCGGGATATCGCCACTTGGCTGAAGCGGTTGCTTCCCTTCTGAAAAAAAGCGGCGCAATTGATTAGGCCTCAATCTTCTCTGCCGCTTGTCATTCCCGTGCAGACGGGCGCAGTGCCCTTTAGGGTAAATCCAGTCACCATCGTCATACCGGCGCAGGCCGGTATCCAGAAATCTTTATTTTCCTCATTTTTTCATTTCGATAATTGCGTTTCTATCAAATCAAGCAGCTCTTTATTCTCCGGTATATCAGACATTGAATGGCCGTAATGAACAAAGCGAACCTTCCCGGATTTATCAATCAGCATCTGCGCGGGCATTCTTCCCAATTTGAATATCTTGACTTCCTGACCGTACAATTTCAAAACCTTGTGTTCGGGATCGGGCAAACCGATAAACGGCAGATTTTCTTTTGCCCAGTAATCTTTGAAAGCTTCGGCTTTTTCCGGCCCGGCAACGATGATTTCCGTATCCAGCTTTACAAATTTTTGATAATCTTGGCGCAACTGCGCCATGTGCGCGCGGCAGAATGGTCAGAAGAATCCTCTGTTGAAAACCACCATGACATTATTTTTATTTTTATAGTATGAAAGAGATACGCTCTTGCCGCTGAAATCATTCAGCGTGAAATCCGGCGCCTGAATATTTAATTCAACTCTGGCCATAACACTTGCCCTCCTTAGTTTTTATCGTCTAAATTACTATCTGCCATTCTCCCACTTTCCTGAATCGCTTTAAATAATGCATCGATATTTCTAAAAATATAATGATCCTTAGTAAATATCTCTTCGAATAATTTTCTGGTCTTATCTAAAAAATCTATTGCCTCAAAATTATCTGGTGATATCTGTGATAAATAATAATAGATATTTGCAAGAACATGTTTATCTTCAAATTCCTCAACTTTTTTAATTAGAAAATCATAAAAGTATTTAATATCGTAATGAAATATCTCAATGATATCGTTATATATTGTTGGATTCTTTGGATCTAATTTAAAATATCTATCTAGTTCTTTTCTGAGGGCAAAGTCGTTATTTTCTTCTTTTCTTAATTCCAGAAGTCTCTTTGAAGCAAGATAATGAGAAGGAAAATCAACAATAATTTCTTCCAAAACATTTATGGCATTATTAAGATCGTCCATTTCTAAATAATATTTGTATAATTTTAAACGAAGGTTTGCTCTGTCTTCACTATTTGTAATTGATTTTAATTCTATAAGCGTTTTTTCAATTATTTTTGCATTGTCGAATTTTATGTTGAGAGGGATAATTTTGCCTAAGATATATTCGAGTTTCCTCAGATTTTTATTTCTGACTTCTTTTGTAGTAAATAAAACACAAAAGAAAATAAATTTTTCAAATTCGACATACCCAGTAATTTCTAGTCCATGATAACGGGGGATATCCGCTTCTCTTATTTTAGTTTTAGCATCTTTTCTATTTATTGTTTTTATAATATTTAACTTTGCATCAGGATTACTTGCCATAATTCTTTCATTTTGAAACTTAATAAGCTCATCGATTGTCTTTATGTCATTAGTCTTTTCCCAGAAATTTACATACATGAATTCAAAACGCTTCTTTGCCTCTTTTATGCTTAATCCTCTTTGATACAAATAACAGAGCACTTTATCCTCTGGTTTTGCATCAACGACCCAACCGAATGGGGCAGGCAAAACAACTCCTGTTTTTCCAGCGTGTGGAAAGGCCCCAAAAGATTGGTATTTATCAAGATCATCGAAATTAAGAATATCCAGTTCTATATCTATTGGATCATTGTATGCTCTTTGAATGGCAGCCTTGCTATAACCTTTGCTCGTTATCACTAAACCTTTATAAGCACCGATGTCATTAACCATTCCAATAAAAGATTCAACACATTTAACGTCAATTTTTTTTGAAAAGAATTTCCCATCTATAATTATGATAAAACGATTTCCGGCTATATAATCCTCTATGAGGATATCAACTTGTCTATCTGTAAATGAATACCTACCACGTAAAGTGGCATTATGAGTTATAGTAGCATCTGGATATTCATTTTTAAAATGATCGCATATTTCATTTTCATAATCTTTCCAGTTCATTATTATCCTTAACAAATGTTTTTACCAAATATAATGCAATGTTAAAATTTATATTCATTTGATTAACATAAGATTTCCACCTCGAATAAACCATTATTGAGGCATCTGAAACTTTAGATTAATTAGGGACAATGCCCCTTTTCTTAGAAACGTGGGAAGTTCGATAAATATACTCGCAATATTTTAAATATCAATTCGGTTTTTATAAAAATAAAATAAGAACTGGATTCCCGTCTGCACGGGAATGACATTGGGGAAGTCTTTCGTTAAATTTTATCGAGAAGATCACGGAATGTTTCTATCGGCTGAGCTCCGACGATTTGATATTTGTTCTCTATGATGAACAGGGGAATGCCCGTTAAACCACGCAACTCTCCTTCTTTTCTGGCTTCATTCAGGCGTGATGCATAACGGCCATCGCGAACGGCACTGAGCGTATCCTTTTCATCAAGACCGCTTTTCCCCGCAACGGCGGCAATAACATCCGTCTTGCCGATGTCCAGGCCTTCCGTAAAGTACGCACGAAACATATTCTCATGAAACGAATCATATCGGCCTTGATCGCGGGCATATTCGGAGGCCATTAGCGCTAATCTGGAATTGGATAGGAGCGTGTGAGTGCCGAAGACAACGCCCACTTCTTTACCTCGTGCGCGCAGTTGGTCATAAAATGAAGAGAGATCATAACCCTTGAATCTATCGGAGAGCAACATTCCTGCTGGCGGCGTTTCCGGATGAAGCTCGTAACTCACCCAGGTATCTTCAATAGCGTATTCTTTCTTCAATCGGTCGACAATGCCCTTGCCGATATAACAGAACGGTCAAATATAGTCGGAAAATATTTTAAAGTTAATCATTTTTTTATTCCTCTAAAGAACTTTATTAAATATACTCGCGATTCGCGTTCGCTGCAAACTATTTTTTATGAGCGAATTGACTCAAATAAAATG
>PLGI01000182.1 GCA_003139775.1 Syntrophaceae bacterium
TTACACGGCATACAATAGTAATCCTTCAAAGAAAAGGTGTGGATGGGCATTGCATCATAGTCAATGCATAAAATGTGGGAGTTCAGATAAACCGCATGTCTCTAGGGGGTTATGTAAAAGTTGCTATGATAAAGATATTGAAAAAAGGCATAAAGACAACGAAAGAATCCAAAATTATGGTGGGTCGAGCAAACTATTAACGGCAGAATATCTTACAGAAAATTACATAAACCAAAATAAATCACTGGCAGACATAGCCAAGGAAACAAATTGTACACGCCAATATGTTCATAAAAAGTTAAAAACATGCGGCATCCCTTTACGTAGTAAAAGTGCTGCAAGAGATTTGGCTTTAACAAAGGACAAATTGAAATTTGAAAGATTTAATGAGGATGGCACAAGTTCTTTCGTATCTTTAAAGAAAGTCAATGTTAATGAGGATTTTTTTTCATCTTGGTCATCAGCAATGGCATATGTTCTTGGAATTATATATACAGATGGAAATTTGAATCCTGGCCGAATTAGAGAACCATGGAGATCAAAGTCTTCATCAACAATGCCAATGATATCTATTGCTCAGAAAGAACCTGAACTGTTAGAAAAAGTACTGAAATTAATGGATTGTGATGCGAAATTGTATTTTTCTAAAGAAAGGATTTATGGGAAAATAAAAGCAGGCGCTCTTTATCAATTTAACATTTCCAATGAAAAGTTATATGATGGCATCGTAAATTTAGGATTAACTCCAAATAAAAGTCTTACTATGCAATTTCCCAATATACCCGATGAATTTGTCCGACATTTTATAAGAGGGTGTTGGGATGGCGATGGTTCAGTTTATATTGATAAACACAGCAATAAAATTAGTGCAAATTTTGTAAGTGGGTCTCGTAATTTTTTGGAAGTAATGATTGAAAATTTAGTAAAAGCTGGATTGCCTAACAGAACTATTCATCGCCACAAACATACAAAAACTAGTTGTTATTTTAGATTTACTGGCTCACAGGTGCCAATGCTTTACTATTACTTTTATGATAATGTTCCTGAGACAGAATATTTAGAGCGGAAGTTTAATTTATTCCGATTATCTTTAGAAATGAATGCAAAAAATTAAACATTATCCATTCCAAGGAGACATAACATATCTTATAAGACCTAAGGATTAAATTGGCGGTGAGGGATAGTGGGCTCTCAGAAGTCGTAAATAACTGATAAAGTGAAGATTACCATAATTCTCCGGCATTCGCCGGACTGCGCGTTGCCAATAAAGACAACGCTTGATTAAATTCCATCATCGGCTAGTTGCTGAACAAGTTTGATTTGCTTCTCAGATAGCTTCTTGGGAACCTCAACGTTTATTTTAATATACTGGTCCCCTTTGGGAACGCCCTTTAATCCCGGTACGCCATAACCCTTCATTCTTATCTTGGTACCGTTCTGAGTGCCGGGACTGAGCTTAAGTCTCTTTGTTGAACCTTCTAAGGTGGGAACATCGATGGTAGTTCCCAGGGCCGCCTGGGTAAACTTGATAGTTTTCTCTATATATAAATCGTTACCGTCGCGGGCATAGATAGGATGCGGTAAAACATTTATATTTAAATATAAATCACCACTGGGGCCACCGTTAATACCGGATAAACCTTTACCCGGCAATCTGAGCTTTTTACCATTGCTGATTCCGGCCGGTATCTTTACATTGATATCTTCAATGCGATTTTCCAACTGAAAAGAAATCTTCTTATCTGCGCCGAATACTGATTCTTCCAAAGAAATAGATAAGTTATATTCGGCGTCCTGTCCTTTTTGAGGCACATTTGCATATTGCTGACGGCCACCGCCCATACCACCGCCACCAAATAGACCGGCAAAAGGATCATCATAATCATCACGGGCGCCGCCGCCTCCCCTTCTTCCAGTGCGAAATGTTGTTCGGCCTCCCCCTCTTCCTCCTTCAAATCCAAACCCGCGTAAAATCTCGTTAATATCAAAATTACGGAAAATATCTTCCTGAGAATACTGCTGACGGTACTGATCCGCGGAACCAAATTGATCGTATTCCCCTCGCTTTTTCTCGTCACTTAAAACGGCATAAGCTTCACTTATTTTTTTAAATTTTTCTTCCGCGGCCTTATTATTAGGATTCTTATCCGGATGCCATTTTAACGCAAGTTTTCGATATACTTTTTTAATTTCATCAGCCGTAGCTTTTTTATCGACGCCCAGAACTTGATAGTAGTCTTCTGCCATATCTCTATAATATCCTTGAAATTGAAATTTTTAACTTCCCATTTTTAAAGGGGAATACAAGGGGATTTTTATTACCGACAACCTCTAAAATCTCCCCTAACCCCTCTTTAGAAAAGAGGGGAAACTAATATATGCTTAAGTCAATGTCGTTAATTTAAGCATCAATTCCCATTTGAAAAGCGTCTAAATTAATTTTAACCAACTTTTCCGGAAATGAATTCTTAATGACATTCTGCCAGATGGATTGATCAATGTCCATCAGATTTGATGCCGCGCCTAGAAGAACCACGTTTGCCGTTTTAATATTACCCGCTTTTTGTGCAAACTCAGCGGCGTTAAAACTTATAACTTTTCCGTAATGCTTTTTTAAAAAAGAAATAGTGTCTTCAGGATAGGGCGCGTCACCCATATTGACCGCCGGGGGATAAATTTCTTCCGTATTCACGATAATAGCGGCATCTTTTCTTAGGAATTTTAAATAGCGCAAGGCCTCCATTTTTTCAAAAGAAATAAGTGTTTGGATGCTTCCGGGCTCGGCGAGCGGCGAATAGACTTTCCTTCCATAACGAACATGACTGGTCACACAGCCACCCCGTTGGGCCATGCCGTGGACTTCGCTTTTTTTTACATCCAGACCGGCCTCCATTATTGCCTCGCAGATGATATCGCTTGCCCGTAAAATCCCCTGTCCGCCGACACCTGCTAACAATATGCTTTTCACTTCATTATCAACCATTAAAATATATTCCTTTAACCCCGATAAACGGGATAATTTCTAACTTACTAACTTATAGCGCCGAATTTGCAGACCTGCTCACATAAACCGCACCCGTTACAAAGGGTTTCATCAATAAAGGAAATCCCCTTGCGCTTGGAACCTTCCTTCGTTACGCCCTTCTTCCAGGAAATCGGCGGACAATTCAAACCCAAACATGCCTTGCAGCCTTCGCACTTATCAGGATCAACTTTCAGCGCCGGTTTAGGTTTAATATTTGCTCTTTTAAACAAGGCGCAAGGTCTTTGGGCAATGATAACTGACGGACCATCTTTGGCTAGTTCTTCTTTGATGGCGCTTCTTGTTGCTTTCTGATCAAGAGGATCAATAACCTTTATATTTTCAATTCCTAGCGCGGAAATTAAAACCTTTAGATTAACCTTTTTTGCCTCTTTACCCATTAGGGTATAGCCTGTTCCCGGATGCTCCTGCATGCCGGTCATGGCTGTTGTGCTGTTATCCAGGATAATGATTAAAGCGTCACTGTTGTTATAAGCCACATTCAGCAGGGATGTAATCCCTGAATGCAGAAAAGTGGAATCACCGATAACGCCGACGACCTTGCCCTTCCCTTTTTCTTTCATAGCTTTGCTCATGCCGTGAGCCATGCCGATACTCGCGCCCATGCAGATGCAGGAATGCAAACCCTCCAGAGGTTTCATATAAGACAAGGTATAACAGCCGATATCGCCATGGACATAAACCTTTTGTTTTCTCAAAGCATAAAATAATCCGCGGTGCGGACAGCCTGGACAGAGATTCGGCGGACGCGGTGAGAGACTTTTTTTATAAGGTGAAACTGCCCCTTCAGTGTTTCTCTCAATCGCGTTTTTAATAATGCCAGGATCAAATTCAAGGGTATAAGGAAATATTTCCTTGCCGATTACTTTAATTCCCATGGCTTTGATCTGTTCTTCCAGAAAAGGATCCAACTCCTCAATGACATATATTTTTTTAACTTTAGAGGCGAAGTTGCGGATTAACTTCTCCGGCAAGGGATAAACCATCCCCAGCTTCAGGTAAGAATAATTCGGGAACACCTCTTTGGCGTAGTTATAGGGCATTCCGGCGGTAATAATTCCAACGTCCGGATTGCTGATTTCCATTTTGTTTTCAGGAAATATTTCCACAAATTCTTTTAATGCCTGCTGGCGTTTTTCCACCTCCACCCGCTGTGTGCGGGCATTGACGGGAACCATGACATATTTTTCGGCGTTATAGGTAAACCCGGTTTTATCTTTGTATTTTTCCGGTTCTGTAAGAGTTACAACCGCTTTGGAATGAGCAACACGGGTAGTCGAGCGCAAAAAAACCGGCGTGTCGAACTTTTCGCTGATTGCAAAAGCGAGTTTGATATATTCCTTGGCTTCCTGAGCATCGGCTGGTTCCAGCATGGGAATTTTAGCAAACCTGGCGTAATTCCGATTATCCTGTTCATTTTGAGAACTATGCAATGAGGGATCATCAGCACTTACAATAACCAATGCTCCATTTATGCCGGTGTAACTGACCGTGAAGATCGGATCAGCGGCGACATTAACGCCAACGTGTTTCATAACCGCCAGCGCCTTTTCTCCCGCCAGCGCGGCGCCAATGGTAACTTCGACGGCAACTTTTTCATTTGGCGACCATTCCGCGTAGACACCATCATATTTGGAAAATTCTTCTAAAATTTCCGTGCTGGGAGTACCCGGATAGGCGGCGGCGAACCTAACGCCAGCCTCATACGCGCCGCGGGCAATAGCTTCATTGCCTGACATTAATACTTTCAAAATGTTGCTCCTCCGCATTGTGTGATGTCAGCTTAGGGATGATATCTTTCGCTTGATAAAAATCGTCATGGAAGGATCGGTAGTTTTTTGCAAAGCGTTTTTATAATTCTCCAAAGCGTTCTTTTTGTCATTTAATTGTTCATAGATACGGGCAATATTGCGAAAACCGATTGATTCAAATCCGACATTGTTACTCTTTTGCGCTTTTTCGAAATATTCGAGCGCAGCTTTAAGATCTTTCTTTGCTTCATAGCAATATCCCAGAGAAGTTAAAGCAAAAAATTTTATTCCGGCATTGTCCGATCTGGAAGAAGAGACAAATTTCTTATATTCAGCGATGGCATTATCGATTTCATCTAAATTATAATAAAGATTTCCCAAGTGATAATGGGACATTCGCGCGCTCCAACTGTGTGGATATTTATTAATCAATTCCTGGTAAACTTTAATATTTGCCCTGGCGGCCTCCGGCGTATCAACATTATTCGCTGCTATATTGTTCTGAGCATTAGCGTACATTTCTCTTGCGGAAGATTGATAATAGCTCCCGTACATATAAATACCAAATGTAATTATCGCAGCTAAAATAACTGCCGTTACAATGGCATAAAAGCGGGTATTGTTTTCGGAAATATAATCACTTATTGTTTCTATACTGGATTGAAAAGCATCCGGCCCCTTCAATTCTTTTTTTGATAATTTTGCCGCCATATTATTCCCCTTTAATATTATATTTATTTATCAACTCAAGAAGCAGTTTAGGTATTCTGCGTATTCTTCCCTCATTATTTGTGCAGGCATGAATGGTGTAACCTTCCACTAGCAGATTTTCTTTATTTTCATCATATATGCTGGAATTAAATCTGATACTCGCCCTCTTGATATAATCAAATCTAGTTTCGACAGTCAGAAGCTGATCATATGTCGCAAATTTCAGATAATCACAACTGACCTTTATCAGAGGAAGATTGAGACCAAGTTTTACCAACTCCGTGCAGGGAACACCTAGTTGCCTCATCAATTCATTCCGTCCAAGTTCAAACCATTTTATATAGTTTGTGTGATAAACCACTCCCATTGCATCGGTATCTGCATAAAGCACTCTAACTTTTGTTATATTGCTAACAGACAACAGTGCTCCAATCTCTGATAAATTTTTCCATCAATAAATGACCCGGCGAAATCAAAATCGAGCTTTCTTTTGCATTTATTTCATTAAATGGCAAACCTGCCGCTTTGTTTTCTTCTTTTCGGGAAGATAAAACCGCAAAAGGACTGGGATCGCCGACATGAGTTTTAAGATCAATCGGTGTCGGGTGGTCACTTAAAACAATAAGTCGGTAATCGCCGAAAGAAGGCATTTTATTTAAAATCGGCCCCACTATTTTTTCATCAAAAAGCTCAATTGCCTGAATTTTACCGGCGGCGTTTCCTTCATGTCCCATTTCATCAGGAGCTTCCAAATGGACAAAAACGAAATCCATAAAATTCAAAATGTCCAGGGCCATTTTAGCTTTGCCTTCATAATTGGTATCAATGTAACCGGTTGCCCCTTCCACAGGGAACACTTTTAATCCGGCAATAATGCCAATGCCTTTGAGCAAATCAACTGCGGAAATCATTCCACCCTGCAGGGAATATTTTTGAGTAAGCGGAACGATCGGAAGCTTTTTCCCCTGCCCCCAAAGCCAAATGGAATTAGCTTGTTTTTTGCCTGCTTTCTGTCTTTGGACGTTAACAGGATGGTTTATTAAAATTTCTCCGGCACGCTGCATAATTGAATTTATTTCCTGAGAAGAATCTCCGCGTGGAAGATAAGACGCTATGGTTTTTCCTGTTATATCATGAGGCGCCGTTGTTTCAGGAGATGAAGAGGCGTTGCGCCAAACAAACAAATGGCGATAACCAACACCGGGAAAAAATTGGTACTGAGACGAACCAAGCGCTTTATTTATATCGAGAATAATTTCTCTGGATTCTTCAGTGGAAATATGGCCGGCGGTGAAATCATCCATAAATGCATCGGGAGAATCCTTCTCGCCTATTGTTACAAGGTTTAAGCGATAAGCGATATCATTTTGTCCGAGACTTATTCCCATACTGGCCGCTTCCAACGGCCCTCGTCCGGTGTAAGTCTCACGAGGATCATAGCCCAACACACTCAAGGTAGCAACATCGCTGCCCGGAGTAAATCCGGTAGGAATCGTATCCACAAGACCTAGAGTTCCTTCTGCGGCAATCTGGTCCATGTAAGGAGTAAAGGCGCACTGCAGCGGAGTTTTTCCGCCAAGCATTTTGGTCGGATAATCGGCCATGCCATCTCCGAGCAATACTACATATTTCATATTAATATTTAGAAAATCTTCTTTGTGAATAATTTTAATTTAACTCGTCCTCGATTCTAATTAGAATAGTATTGTCCTGCACCATGTCCAGTTTATCTATCTTTTTGAGCGCCCGGCGAACATTTTTTTCCTGTGCCTTATAAGTTGTCATGACAATCGGCACGGCGAGTCCCTCTCCCCTCGCCTTCTGAATACATGTGGCAATACTGATATTATTCTCTCCGAGAATGCCGGATATCTTGGAAAGAACACCGGGATGATCAAGAGCGGAGAAACGAAAATAATATTTTGTTTCAATATTGTCCATCGGTATAAGCTTTATTTGCGTCATTGCTGTTTCACTGATTGATCGCAGGGGCACCCGGCCGGTTACTCCTTTTAAAATATTGCGGGCGCTGTCGATTATATCGCTGAAAACCGCGCTGGCTGTGGGCATCATTCCCGCCCCTTGCCCGAAAAGAAAAACAGGACCTGAAGCATCACCCACGATGTGAAAGGCGTTATAATTTTGATTGACATTGGCCAGAAGATGGCCTGAAGGAATCATTGTCGGATGAATCCTTGCCTCTACCGCGTCATTCTTGAGCATGGCGATCGCCAGCAATTTTATCCGGTAGCCCAATTCTCTGGCAAAGGCAATATCCTCACGACCAATTTTAGTGATGCCTTCAAGATAAATATCTTTCAGGTTTACTTTTTTCCCGTAAGCCAGCGATAGAATAATCGCCATCTTATGGGCGGTATCAATTCCTTCGATATCGAAAGTAGGATCAGCTTCAGCAAAACCAAGTTTCTGCGCCTCTTTTAAAACAACATCAAACATTTTGCCTTCGTCCGTCATTTTGGTCAAAATGAAATTACAGGTGCCATTCATAATGCCCATTATGGAGTTGATTTTATTAGCTGCCAGGCTTTCTTTGAGAGTTTTAATTATCGGAATAGTTCCGCCGACACTGGCTTCAAAACCTATATCCACCGCTTGCATCTGGGCTGCCGGAAATATTTCATTGCCGTAAGTCGCCAGAAGCGCCTTGTTGGCGGTAACAACATGTTTACCCCTAGCAATTGCCTCCAGAATAAAAGTGCGCGCCGGTTCATATCCGCCCATCAATTCAATGATAATGGGAATATCTTTATCGTTGATTATTTCCCGGGCATTAGTCGTCAGCAGATTCTTATTAATTTTAACACCGCGCGGAGTGGTAATATTGATATCGGCAATCTTCTTTAAAACCAGCTTGGCACCTAGTTTTTGAGCAATCAGTTCTTCGTTTTGCCGCAGTAGTTTGACTACTCCGGTTCCGATGGTACCCAAACCAATTAAGCCGATATTAATATTTTTCATCACACGTACCTGAAATCAGTTTTAAATTTTGCCCACAGAAGGACAATAGTTAAGAATGTTCTTCCTATAACAAAAACAGCCATTTTGTCAAACAAATATAAATTATATTAAAAGCGTTAACTAATGAAAATCCAAAGAATTAAACAGAAGCGTGGTACGGCTCTCGTGTGACTTTGCGCCACCTCTTGTGACCTTCAGATTATTAGGTGGTTAGGTTATTAGACCCGTTAAAGCGCAGCTAATGACCTGAAGGTCACGAGAATTTAACCACAGCTAGAAAACAAGTATGAATTCGCTTACTATTGACTCCAGTGTTCTGCGTTTTGATTTTTCAATAAAACTTGGTACGGATCCGATACTTACGGGTAATCAGACATTGGGCCACATAATATGTCCGGCCCCAAATTTACGATGAACGGTTCAACGAGAGTTTATGCCTTCAATAAGTGGAGCCACCTCCGGCTGGAGCCGGGGGATTCCAATGATGTTCTGTATACAAGACGCGGGATTTATCTGCAATGATCTGTATAATAACTGTCGCCAGTACTTCGGGACGTTTTAATACCCCTTCAATTACCGCATCAGGTTTTATTGCTCTCTTTTAAAATATTACTCAGATATCCAAATTCTTCGACGGAAAGAGTCTCGCCTCTGCGTTGACCATCGATTCCGGCAGCGTCCAGCGCCTCTTTTAAGTCAACATCAGAAAATCCTACCAACAACTTTGATTTTTTCAAATTGTTAATCAGCATTTTTCGGCGTTGGGCAAAGGCATCTCTGACCAATCTAATAAAGAAATCTTCATCTGCAAGTTCCACTAAAGGCCTTTTCAGGAAAAATCCTTTCATTACTGACGATGCTACTTTAGGACGGGGATAAAAACAACCGGCTGGAACATCTAAAACTTTATCTACCGTAGCGAACATCTGTAAAATCACGGAAGGTACTCCATAGTCCTTACCACCCGGGGGAGCTACCAGCCGCTGAATTACTTCTTTTTGCAGCATTAGCACAAAGGAATCTATAATCTTCCGAAAAGATAATAAATGAAACAATACCGGAGAAGAAATATTATATGGAACATTGCCGATAACTTTAATTTTCTGCTCTCCATCCCTATCAATTGCTCCGAAATTAAATTTCAAAATATCACCGGAGTATATTTGAACATTATTATATTTAAATAACGTATCTTTCAATACTTCAACTAATTTATCATCTATTTCAATGGCAATAAGTTTTGCGGCATTTTGTGCTAACTCTTCTGTCAAGACACCAAGTCCAGCTCCGATTTCCACAACAATATCATTTTTTGTCACCTGTGCTATTGCGAAAATATTTCTGATGATGTTTTGCTCCATCAGAAATGATTGTCCCAGCCTTTTGCGCGGTTTAATAGCGTATTGACGGATTATTTCCTTAGGTGAACTCATGGCTATTTCTCTCGTGTAGAAAAAAATAATTTATACGCTTATGTCTAAGCTATAGGCCAGCGGGAAACGGCATTTAAATCCAGCGAATCTCTCCGGCCGTTTTTCAGCATAATTTCGCCGATTGCCGCAATCATTGCCGCATTATCCGTACATAATATAACCGGCGGAATAAACAATTCCATATTTCGGGCGGCTGTTGCCGCCGCGAACTTCTCGCGCAATCTGCTATTGGCCGCCACTCCGCCACAGACAACTACCCGACCGATACCGTTATCTTCTGCCGCTTTTATTGTTTTTTCTACCAGCACATCTACTATCGCTTCCTGATAGCTGGCGGCTACATCAGGCAGTTGACTTTCCGGAAAATCGCAGCCGCGTTTTTTCAACATTACCAGCAGGGAAGTTTTCAAACCGCTGAAGCTAAAATCAGGCGAGTCCTTCATCGCCCGAGGGAAAGCTACTGCTTTTAGATTGCCGCTTTTTGCGATTCTATCAATCACCACACCACCCGGATAACCAAGATTAAGAAGTTTGGCCCCTTTATCAAATGCTTCTCCGGCAGCATCATCTCGCGTCTGACCAAGCAATTGAAAATTATGATAATTATTTACCAGATAAATATTGGTATGCCCACCGGAAACAACTAATGCTATAAAAGGAAAAGACGGCACTTTTTCAGCAAGAAATGCCGCGGCAATATGCCCCTCTATATGATTTACACCTACGAAGGGAATATCCAAAGAATAAGCAAGAGCCTTGGCCGTTGATAAACCGATTAACAGCGATCCAATCAAACCGGGACCACGAGTTACAGCAATACCTTCTATTTCCCGGAGTGTTACATTGGCGTCATTTAATGCCTGCCTCAATACCGGATTGATCGCCTCAATATGTTTACGCGAGGCAATTTCGGGCACAACTCCGCCATATGGAGAATGAACCGCTATTTGCGAAGCAATAACATTGGAAAGCATTTTTCCATTGTTAATTACCGCTGCTGCCGTTTCATCACATGATGATTCAATTCCAAGAACTAGCATTATAAATCCTGCTTTCATTTTCTCTTTGCTAAAAACTATAAATCTCTATATAAAAGCAATGACGATTTGTAAACAAACTTTTATCAGCAATAATTTGATTGGAAAACGCGATGGAATTTAAGACAGATTTTTTAATTTTGGGCAGTGGCATTGCAGGCTTAAGCTTGGCAATCAGAGCTTCGACTCTCGGAAGTGTCGCTATTGTGACTAAAAAAGAAAAATCCGACTCAAATACAAATTATGCTCAAGGCGGAATCGCTGCGGTTACCGATCAAACAGATAGTTTTGAGGAACATATTCAGGACACCTTAGTTTGCGGAGCCGGTCTTTGTAAGAAAGATGTGGTAGAATTCATCGTCAAAGAAGCCCCTCCCCGAATTCAAGAACTGATCGAATGGGGCGTAAATTTTACAAAATCGGAAACACAACCCAACCTTTACGATCTTGGTCGTGAAGGAGGCCACCATCACCGGCGGATTTTACACGCCAAAGACTTCACTGGCCAGGAAATCGAGCGGGCATTGAACGAAGCAGTCTCCCATCTGGAAAATGTCACCATCTACGAAAACCACATCGGCATTGACCTGATCATAAATAGAGAGGACTCAGATAAAGTCGGGCATTGTCTGGGCGCATACGTTCTCGATATAAATAAAGGTGAAGTTCATACTTATCGCGCGAAATATACAATTTTATGCACAGGAGGAGCGGGAAAGGCTTATCTCATTACAACAAATCCGGATATTGCGACGGGAGATGGCCTGGCCATGGCGTACCGCGCGGGCGCGCAAATTGCAAACATGGAATTCATCCAGTTCCATCCTACTTGCCTTTATCATCCGGCTGCCAAAGCTTTTCTGATCAGCGAAGCCGTGCGCGGCGAAGGAGGAATTCTCAAATTAAAGAACGGCTCGACATTCATGGAAAAATATCACTATATGAACAGCCTCGCTCCCCGTGATATTGTCGCCAAAGCAATTGATACGGAAATCAAGCAGTCAGGAGATGAATATGTTCTGCTGGATATCACGCACCGCGACCACGATTTTCTGATCAATCGTTTTCCCAATATTTATAATAAATGTCTGGAATACGGAATAGACATTACATCGCAACCCATTCCCGTCGCACCAGCAGCTCATTATATCTGCGGCGGCGTCGCGGTTGATCATTACGGCCTTACATCCATCGCCAATCTTTTTGCCTGCGGGGAAGTATCGTGCACCGGATTGCATGGAGCTAACCGTCTGGCCAGCAACTCTTTACTGGAAGCGGTTGTCTACTCGCATCGCGTCTATATGGAAACTTCCCGCAACATTAATAAAATAAAACATAGTCAGGCTTTCATTGCGCCATGGGATCCCAGCGGAACTACGGAAAGCGACGACAGTGTGGTTGTCTCGCATAACTGGGATGAAATAAGAAGATGCATGTGGAACTATGTGGGAATTGTCCGATCGGACAAAAGATTGGCAAGAGCGGCCCGCAGAATCGACCTCATCCAGAAAGAAATTAATGAATATTACTGGAACTTCAAAGTCACAAAAGATCTTATAGAACTGCGCAATATTACAACCGTAGCCAAACTGATCGTCAGGAGCGCTACTCTCAGGAAAGAAAGCCGTGGTTTACACTACAATATAGATTATCCCGACACACGCGATGAATTCAAAAAAGACACGATCATTGTTAAAGAATAACTTCCCAGAATCCATATAATTCCTTTTCTAAATCAAAGATGATATCGAGGCGGCAGTGAAACTCGAATTACAGTTACGCGGTAAACTGGAATTCGTTAGTTGAACTGTCCCGCTTCAGCAGGGCTAGCTTGAGGCAACGAGGCGTATTATACACATGTGACCTCATGTGACCTTCAGGTTATCAGGTTATACGTTGAGGAAACCGACAATGACGCCAACAAAGATAGCGCTTTGATTTATGATTGGAACTGTCTATTTATTATTTCCAAAAACACGGTTAAAGATAAAATCTAAATTCTTCAAGAAATTCTTTACATTAAAAATTGCCGCCAATTTTTTTTTCTTCAGATATTTAGTTACGGTGGAATCATTTTCCAGCAAATCTCTGAATTCCAAACCTTCCTTCCATGATTTCATCGCGTTATTCTGCACAATTGCATATGCGTCTTCTCTGGTTGTACCTTTTTCTATGAGCGCCAACAACACCATTTGAGAAAAAATAACACCGTGGGTCATGTTTAGATTATAAATCATTTTTTCCGGATAGATCAAAAGCTTATCCATCATATTCGTAAACCTGTACAGCATAAAATCAAGAACAATTGTAGCATCCGGTCCGATAACCCTTTCCACGGAAGAATGGCTGATATCCCTTTCATGCCAGAGAGCAACATCTTCAAGAGCTGCAACCGCATAGGAGCGTACCAGCCTGGCTAATCCGGATATATTTTCCGAAAGGATCGGATTGCGTTTATGCGGCATTGCTGAAGAACCTTTTTGTCCTGGTGCAAAATACTCTTCAGCTTCTCTAACCTCTGTTCTTTGCAGAAGTCTTATCTCCTGCGCGAATTTATCCAGTGAAGATGCAATAATCGCGAGCGTTGTAAAGAATTCTGCGTGGCGGTCACGCTGAACGATCTGGGAAGACACAGGCGCAGGCTTTAAACCGAGATTGCTGCAAACATGTTCCTCCACAAAAGGATCGACAAAAGAAAATGTGCCTACAGCACCGGATATTTTACCGAAGCTTACAGATTCTTTGGCTCGGATAAGACGTTGGCGATTTCTCTGCATTTCCTGATACCATAACGCCATCTTCAGGCCAAAAGTAATCGGCTCCGCATGAATTCCATGGGATCTGCCAATCATTAAAGTATTCTTATTTTCGAAGGCTCTCTTCTTTAATACTTTCAATAACCGATCAATATCTTCCAGTAAAATTTCCGCCGATTCTTTTAATTGAACAGCAAGCGCGGTATCCAGCACGTCGGAAGAAGTCAAACCCATATGAATAAAACGTCCGTCTTCACCAACTTTTTCCGTAAGCGAAGTTAAAAAAGCAATTACGTCATGCTTTGTAATTTTTTCAATTTCATCAATACGCTCGACTTTTATCGAAACATTTTTTTTAATATTTTTTAGTGCGCTTTTGGGTATTTTGCCAAGCTTGGCCATTGCCTCACAAGCTAATATTTCTATATCCAGCCATTTTTGATATCTGTTCTCCGGGCTCCAAATCTTTGTCATTATCTCGCGGGAATATCTCGGTATCACATTTTTCTCCTCTAATTGTTTTACCTGTACCTGACAAGTTTCATTTTGCCGCCCAATGATAAATGATAATTAGTATTATTACGACTTCTATCAATCAGTCAAGAAATAATATGGATTTAATTAGAGATTGACAAATTACAACCAAAGACATATTAACTTCCCTATGGTTGAGGAAGCAAAATTTATGTCTGAATCACAAACCATAGAACAATACAGTTCTTTAGAAGAAATATTCAATAGCATAACTCATGGGATTGGAGCCTTAATCAGCATTGCCGGATTGGTTCTTCTGATAGTTTTTTCCATGATATATGGGAATTTGAGTCACATTATAAGTTGTACAATTTTTGGCTTGACGCTTGTTTTGCTCTACACAGCTTCAACTCTTTATCATAGTTTTCAAAAACCTAATTTAAAACATGTATTCAAGATATTGGACCATTCCTGCATTTATGTTTTGATTGCCGGAACTTATACTCCTTTTCTGCTCGTAACTATACGTGGGGTTATGGGCTGGAGCATGTTTGCTATAGTTTGGTCTTTAACTATAATCGGGGTTTTATTTAAAATATTTTTCGTCCATCGCTATAAGATTATATCTATTATTGCTTATATTTTGATGGGTTGGCTTGTTATATTTGCTATTAAGCCTCTTTTTCAGGCATTGCCCGGAGGTGGTCTTGCCTTGCTTGTGTGTGGTGGACTTGCCTATACGCTGGGAACTATTTTTTATGCATGGGAGAAACTTCCATTTAATCACGCAATTTGGCATTTATTTGTCCTTACCGGCAGCGTTTGTCATTTCTGCGCCATTATGTTTTACGTCATCCCCCTGAAAGTTTAGATTAATAACCTAATAACATCTATATTTTGACCGATTGATTTTATTCTCTCAAATCATTCTTGAATTATCACTTTTTAAATGGTAGAAACGCCATGCTGTAAATATTTACAGCATTAAAAAAGGAGATAAATATGCGAAAAACTTTTCAATATATATTTTGTTTGGTTATTCTTCTGCTGGCTACCGGTTCACTCTGGGCGAAGGATAAATACACGGTAACCGTTTTACCTTTTACATTAAATAGCTCGGAAAATATCGATTATATAAAACAAGGGATAGAAGAAATGCTCTCCTCACGTATTGCCGTTCCTGATAAAATCAGCGTTACCAGTAAAAACGTTGTCCTGGAAGGGCTTAAAAAATCTAAAATAAAAGTGATAACTACAAATGATGTGTATAATCTCGGCAAAAAATTAAATTCTGATTATGTGGTTTGGGGAAGTATTACCAAGATTGGTAATAGTATTAGTATTGACGGGAAACTGGTGGATATTGTCAACGCCAAATCAGATATCGGCATTTTCGCTCAATCGCAAAGTCTTGATGAAGTAATTCCTAAAATTAACGATTTTTCCCAAAATATTGTCCAACATATTCTCGGCACGACACCGCAATCAAGTGCACCGCTTGTTACCGCACCCATCCCTGCCGCTACCCCCCAAGTACCTTCGGGGTTGTCCCGCGAATCTCAAATAATTGCGAAAATGAAATCCGGCGGTAAAAAGGGAACATTAACATCTGTAATCAATTCTGAATTCATTAACGCTCCTGAACCTCTTAATCGCAAAGAATTTTGGATGAGCCAAACAATTCCCACAGAATTTAAGGGTATGGATATAGGGGATGTAAATGGTGATGGTTTAAACGAAGTGGTGGCAATCGACAAACATAATGTTTACATATATCAAAAAGCAGGTAATGAATTAAAGTTATTGGAAAAAATACCTGGAAAATCTTACGATAACTATATCGCCGTCGATGTTGCTGATATTAACAAAGATGGTAAAAAGCAAATATTTGTAACCTCTCTTAATGATACATTGCTTGATTCTTTTGTACTGGAATTCAAAGACGGTAAATATGTCAAAATTGCATCGGATATACGTTGGTTTTTACGTGTAATCGATACTCCATCCGGCATTCCTTTATTATTAGGACAGGATTATGGTAATGATAAACCATTTAACACGCCAATTTACGAAATTGTTTGGAGAGATGGCAAGTACGTTCCCGATCAAAAAATGAAAATACCTTTAGGCTTGTCTATCTATGGTTTGACCATTGATAATTTAGGCATTGGCGTAGGAGAAAAAATATTTGCTTTGGATGAACTTAACTATTTATACATCATAGACAAAACAGATACACCTTTGAGCCGGCTTTCATCTTTTGGTTTTTCCAGTGATAAGCTTATCTGGAGAAGTGATGATATATATGGCGGCAGCAATAACTACTTCGAAAATATTGATAAGCAAAACCCCGGCGATAGGGAAAAAAGCGCTTATGTCAATTTGCGCATCCTTACTTTTGATACAAATAAAGACGGCAAAAAAGAACTCATTATAGTTAAAAATTTATCTACTGTTGGCAACGTTTTAAAACATTTTAAACTTTTTACTTCCAGCGAAATATATAATCTGGAATGGGATGGCTTGGGAATGGCGGAAAATTGGCGGACAAAAAAAATTAACGGTTACGTAGCCGATTATTGCATTAAAGATATAGACAATGATGGCAAACCAGAAATTGTGCTGGCATTGGTCCAATCTGTCGGTGTTGCTCTGCGTGATAAAAGTGTGATCGTTGTTTATAAGTTGGATACCGCTCAATAAGTCATTGACAATATTCGTGCACTTAGATATAGCGTCCCACAAATTAAAAGCTTAGTGGAGCCCCCTCCTGCAGAAGCCGGAGGCTCAATGTAATAACGCGACCTCCCGCAGTTTACTGCGCATTCCTTCCTCGATTGGAACCGGGGATTACAAAACGCGGGATTGAAAAAATATTTATTACCATAAAGGCGGTGTAGCTCAGATGGTTAGAGCATACGGCTCATATCCGTAGTGTCCGGGGTCCGATTCCCTGCACCGCCACCAAAATCGAGTCTTCCCCGTCCATCCGGCGGGGAGACTTTATAATTGATGTTTTTTGATTGTAAGGTTATACAAAATCTCTGTAAATTTCTCTTATTTACGTGCGTAATATCTGATCAAGCTCAGCTAATGCACTCAATCTTTTTTCATTATTGACAAAATGAACAAAAACACAAAAATAATTGATAAAATATTCAAGCCCTCATTCTTTTTCAGAAGCCCTCATTTCCAGTCTATTATGGCCAGTTCACGCCTGCGCACGCCCCTTAAAAATCACATGCTGAAAAATTCTCAAGAGATAATCGTCACCACCTTTACAGGATCAAGGCTGCTTTCTTTTTATTCGCGTCAAAAAAAAAGCAAAGGTTTGATTATTCTTCTGCATGGATGGGAAGGATCTTCTTCTTCCGCTTATATTTTAGCTGCCGGAGATTATTTTTATAATCTTGGTTTTTCCATTTGCCGTTTGAATTTACGGGATCACGGAGATTCACATCATCTCAATGAAGGGCTTTTTCACGGCGCTCTATTGGAAGAAACATTCGAAGCAGTAAATTATTTAGCCCGGCAATCGGAAAACCTGCCCGTATATCTGATAGGTTTTTCTCTGGGCGGAAATTTTGCTTTGCGTATCGCTATGAAACATTACTGGACACCGATAGCAAACTTAAAACATGTTTTCGCCATCAGTCCGCCGCTCGATCCTTATAAATCTACTTTGGCTATCGATAAAGGTTATTTTTTCTATCGTAAATATTTCCTGAAAAAAATGAAACGGTCTTTGATCAAAAAGCAGCGGCTTTTTCCGGGAAAATATGATTTCAATAAAATTTTGAAAGCAAGAACTTGTATGGAACTAACGGAAGACATTATGCCTTACTTCCCTGGTCTGCTTTCTTACCGCGACTATTTTAATTTATACACACTGAAAAATGATTCTTTTCAAAATTTGAACATACCTGTAAGAATATTTATCGCGGAAGATGATCCCGTAATTTCACATGAAGATTATTACAAGATACAGGAAAATGCATTTTTAAAAATATCAAGACAAAGGCTTGGCGGTCATTGCGGCTTCATCGATTTATTCCCGGTAAGATGCTGGTATAATCAGAAAATTGCCGAAATTATAACTTAGATAGATTTCAGGACATTTAGTTTTATGGATTTAACACTGTTTCAGCAAAAAGATATTTTCCCGCGTTTTGTAATGGATAAATTAAACTCAGTGCCTATTGACTATAAAGAAATGAATCTTCGGATTGATAAATCCAGACAAGAAGGCTCTGCCCATCTTAAAGCCGCAGTGGTTTTATTACTCAATTTTAAAAACATTTATGGCAAATCCGAATATGTTTTTCAACTCATTAAACGATCGGATATGGTTTCCCAGGGCGGAGACATTAGTTGTCCTGGCGGAATGCTGCAACCGGGTAGGGATAATTTTTTGAATTTCTTTCTAAAAACGGGCATACTCCCCGCAATGCGTGGCAGGAAAGCAAGCCTTATTCAGAGCGGGGACAAGGAAACTGCCGCTCTTATTCATCTTTTTTTAACCAACGCACTGAGAGAAGCATGGGAAGAAATCGGATTAAATCCTTTCAATATAAAATTTCTCGGCGCCCTGCCATCTTACTCTCTGACGTTATTCGCCCGGACAATCTTTCCCTTTGTATGTCTTACACCTAAATCTTTTAAATATAAATTAAGTTCGGAAGTGGAAAAGATTTTGGAAATTCCTGTCAGCTTTTTCTTCAATAGCGACAATTACGCCATGCTGGATCTCAAGACATCTCTGGGAGAAGGCACAGAACCTCTGCAATATCAGACGCCGTGCCTTATAATTACCGATGTATGCGGGGGCGAGGATATTCTATGGGGAGCCACGTTTAATATCATTCATAATTTTCTGCGTATTATTTCCGATGGCACTCTGCCTTCAACATATTCTTCCCGAACATTAAACAAAGTTCTGACCATCAAATACATCTCCCCGAAGGGCTGATTTCATGGCCCTGTTAAAAATAAAACAATCAACCATTAAAACCATCATCTTTGATTTTGACGGAACACTGACAAAATTAAATATTGATTTTCATCGAATGCGCGAGGCGGCAGGGAAACTTATTTTATCCTATGGTATTACCAAAGATGAACTGCATACAGACTTTGTTTTAGAAATGATTGACTCTGCCGCAGCAATATTAAATCAGCACTCCCCATATATATCCAAAAAGTTTTTTGATGAGGCTAATTCCATTATTGAAAAAATTGAAATTGAATCGGCTGAAAATGGTGAACTTTTTGACCGCACAAAAGAATTGCTCAATTCTCTTAATTCGCTGAAAATCTCCTGCGGAATAATAACCAGAAATTGCGCCAAAGCCGTGAAAATCGTATTCCCTGACATATTATCCTACTGCCCTGTAGTTGTCTGCCGCGATGCTGTGAATAAAGTCAAACCCCACCCGGAACATTTAATCATGGCATTAAACAAACTTGGCGGTTCAGCTAAACACACATTGATGATTGGAGATCATCCTCTTGATATAAAAACAGGCCGCAGAGCCGGAACAAAAACCTGCGGAGTTCTCAACGGTCATTTTCAAAAAAACGATTTTATAAAAGCGGGAGCGGATCTGGTTTTGCCGCATGCCGCGGATATATTAAACATAATTAAATGATTAAAAATAAATATTGTCTTTAATTGACAGGCAACATTGTTTTAATCTATAATATATTTCCAATTAACTTCATACGTGGGATACCATGGATATTTAGGATATCGTCCGCCTGTGGCGGGATAATTTAACTAGCAAATATTACGGCACTGCGTTTGTAATATTTGAGATTCATTAATTCGACCGGCAAGCTTCAGCTCGTGACCTCGCTTGACCTTCAGGTTATTAGGTTATGCAATTTGTTTCTGAAGCTTGGGTCTCATTACAACTGACAGATATTACTGCGCTGCGTTTGTAATATCTGATTTTCATTACCAATGGAGTCTATTATGGAACCAGAAATATTTCTAAAACGCCTTGATAGCTTCAAAAAAGCATATCCGGAAAAATTCGTTTCGGAAGATGAAATTTTCAGTCATATTCGTCGCGGCGATCATATTTTTGTTTCTTCCGGTTGCGGTGAGCCGCAATACCTTGTCCAGGCGATGATACGTTATGTAGAATCCCACCCCAAAGCTTTTTTTGATGCGGAAATTATCCATATTTACTCATTAGGTCTTGCTCCTTATGCCGGCGCCAAGTATAAAGCTAACTTTCGTCATAATTCCTTTTTCATTGGCAATAGTACACGGGATTCCATTAATACGGGAATGGCCGACTATACTCCTATTTCCCTTTCACAAGTTCCTTCATTGTTATCCAGCGGCGTTGTCCGAATTGATGTAGCGCTAATACAAACCTCTCTGCCGGATGATCATGAATACTTAAGTCTTGGCGTCAGCGTGGACGTGGTCAAGGCCGCAACAGAAAAGGCGGCAATTGTTATTGCTCAAGTCAATCCTGAAATGCCCAGAATTCATGGCGACGGTTTCATCAACATTAAAGACGTTGATTTTATTATTCCTTACGATGAGCCGCTTTTAGAAGTAACGAGCGTGCAAACAAATGAAGTCATTGAAACCATCGGAAAAAACGTGGCGCGTCTGGTGCAGGATGGCGATACCATTCAAGTCGGATGGGGCGGCTTGCCTAACGCCATCATTGCCAGTTTATACAACAAAAAAAATCTGGGAGTACACTCGGAACTTTTAAGCGACGGCCTAGTGGAATTAATTAAAGCCGGTGTTATCGATAATTCCAGAAAAACCATTGACCACGGAAGAACTGTTGCCGCTTTCAGCATGGGGAAAAAATCTACGTATGATTTTCTCAATAACAATCCTTCCATATCATTTCGCACACTGGACTACACGAACAACCCGTTAATTATTGCCCGGATAGAAAATATGGTCGCTATTAACAGCGCACTGGAAATAGACTTAACCGGCCAAGCGACATCGGAATCAATCGGCGGAGTCTTTTACAGCGGTATCGGCGGACATCAGGATTTTATGAGAGGCGCGTTATTTTCCAAAAATGGTAAAACCATACTGGCGATGAAATCTACTTCTCTTAACGATACCGTTTCCCGTATTGTTCCTGCTTTGAAGGAGCAAGCTGGAGTAACTCTCAATCGCAGTGATATACGTTATATAGTAACGGAATACGGGATTGCCTACCTGCATGGAAAAAACATCAGAGAACGAGCCATGGAATTAATTTCCATAGCTCATCCCAAATTCCGACCATGGCTGATTGAAGAAGCCAAAAAACGCGGCTTGATTTTTAAAGATCAGGCCTTTATCCCCGGAACTCGCGGCGAATATCCTAAAGAGTTGGAAACATATTTAACTACCAAGACCGGCGCACAGATTTTTACCAGACCTGTCAAAATAAGCGACGAACCGCTTTTAAAAGATTTCTTCTATTCTCTTTCCGACAGGAGCATACACAGACGATTCATCTCCTATCGCAAAGACATGCCGCACGAAAGATTACAGGATTTTGTAATCATTGATTATACGAAAGAACTTGTGCTGGTAGTTCTTATAGGTGATCCTGATAAGCAGTTCATTGCCGCCGTTGGTCAATATGGAATTGATGAGGCCACACATTCCGCCGAAGTGGCATTTGCCGTTCGTGACGACCAGCAAAATACCGGTATAGGTTTCGCATTGCTGCAATATCTGACTTATCTTGCCAAAAGACAAGGACTACTTGGTTTTACCGCGGATGTTCTCGTTGACAACAAGCCCATGCTTCATGTCTTCGAAAAAGGCGGTTTTGATATAAAGAGAAAAGCCGATAGTGGTGTTTACGATTTAGTATTGAAGTTTAAAACATAACTTATACAAGGAGCATTGCAATTGATTAATCCCAATGTGTTTCGAGAATATGACGTAAGAGGTGTTGTGGACAAAGATTTTAATGAAGAATTTGTTTTCAACCTTGGCCGGGTTATTGGAACCTATGCCGCCCAACACAAAATAAAGAACATGACCATCGGGCGTGATTGTCGTTTGAGTTCAGACGCCTATCATAATTTTTTAATCAAAGGTCTTAACTCCTCCGGTATTGATACAATTGATATAGGTCTTTGCGCCACTCCCATGCTTTACTTCTCTATCCGCAATCTCCATGTTGGAGGAGGAGTTATGATCACTGGCAGTCATAATCCACCCGAATTTAATGGTTTCAAGATTTGTATCGGTCAGGACACCATTTACGGCGAACAAATTCAGGAACTAAGAAAAATTATGGAAAGCGGTGAATATTTAACAGGCAGCGCGTCATCTCGAACTCAAGACATCTCTGCGGATTATGAAAATTATCTTTTTGATCATTCTAATATCACCGGAAAGATTAAAATCGCAGTTGACGGCGGCAATGGTGTCGGAGGGCATTTTGCTCTTCCCCTTTTAAAACGTCTCGGCTGTGAAGTTATTCCCATCTATTGCGAACCTGACGGTCATTTTCCTCATCATTTCCCCGATCCCACGGTAAAAGAAAATTTAGTGGAATTGATTAAATTAATCGCCAGTAATAAAGCGGATTTAGGAATAGCATTTGACGGCGACGCCGACCGTCTCGGTGTAATCAGCGATAACGGGGAAATAATCTGGGGAGATAAACTGCTGCTTCTTTTTGCCCGTCAAATTCTTGCGGAAAGACCCGATTCCACAATCATTGGTGAAGTGAAGTGCTCACAAGTTTTATTTGATGATATTAAAAAACATTCCGGCAGGGCGATCATGTGGAAGGCGGGACATTCGTTGATCAAGGCAAAAATGAAAGAAGAAAAGGCTGTGCTGGGCGGGGAAATGAGCGGTCATTTCTTTTTTGCCGACCGATATTTTGGCTATGATGATGGTATTTACGCAGCGATCAGATTATTGGAAATCCTTTCCCAGACAGGTAAAAAAATAAGTGAATTGTTTTCTGATGTACCGAAAACTTATACCACGCCGGAAATCAGAGTTGATTGCACCGATGACAAAAAAACAGAAGTTGTGGAAAGAATCAAAAAACATTTCGAGGACAGGCCCGGCATTGTTGAAATTGACGGAATACGTATTCCATTTGAGGACGGATGGGCGCTGGTACGTTCTTCCAATACTCAGCCGGTCATTGTTTTACGTTTCGAAGCTTCATCGGAAGAAAGCTTGCAGAGAATTCGCAACGAAGTGGAACCTCTACTCACTATTTGAAACCTTTGCGTGTCCCCGGATATACTCCCTACTTCGCGCAAGCGGGTGTGGAGGATGTAAAGTATTAAGTTTTTTTTAAAGCGAAGTCCATCGCAGATGATCTCGTGTGACCCCTAGTGACCTTTAGGTTATTTAGATTATTATGTTATGAAGAAGGGAATCTAGTATTCAAGTATTTTCTGGATGCCGGCGGAGGAATCTTTTACACAGATAAGTTAATAGTCGCTCCGTCTTCTAACTTAATAATATTTGATTTAAAATAATCTTTAAACTTGTCAGCATTTTCCGTATGGATTGGTATTATATTTTTTGGCTTTAATGTTTCGGTAAATTTAACTAAATCCTCAACATAAGCATGTCCTGAAGCGTGCAATTTAATAATGGTAACTTGATTTTCATCCCAAAAAGGCTTTTGACCTTCCAGATAACCTTCCCACATGGAGAAGATTACGGAAGTATCTTTTAATAACTTTTTATTTTGAAATATATTTCTCATTGTATATGAATCCTTGACTAACATTTTATTCTTCAACGAAAATACTTCTTCTTTTGTAATTTTTGCTTTCTTAAACTTGAACATCTTTTTTTCATTAAGCACTTTGTCTGTGTACTTATTAGGTATGAAAAATATTCTCATGTTTTTACCCCAGTCATATTGAGGTACACCTTTTGCGATGTCCTTAAGCATATATAAGATATAGGCAGTATAAGGATCAAGAACAAGCAGGGTATTCGTTTTCATGCAAGCCCTGTACGCAGTAACTATCCTATCAATATTTTGAGATGAGCAAGACAAGAACATCAAGTTTCCTGTCGATTTTAGTAATTTTACCATCTCATTTTCAATATCTTTTTCGGTTTTATAAGGCTCGCCTTCTCTTGATAGCATCGTGCCTTCCATAATTAAGTAGTCAATATCTTTTATAGGACTTTTAATCATGGTTTCAAATAAGATGTTTTTTCTTCCATGTCCTCTAAAATCTCCGGAATAGAATATTTTTTTGTTTTCTGTTTCTATCAAAAAAGCCATGGAGTCAAATCCAGAATGGTCAACCAAATGAGGAGTTATTTTAATGTCTTTAATCTCAAATGGCTTCCATGCATCGATTGTTTTAATATTCTTTAGATTACAGTTTGTCTGGTTGAATAAATAACTTAATTCTATTAGTTCTTTAGTTCCTTTACTCATATACAGCGGAATATCAGGATGAACAAAGTAAAGCAGGCCATAATGATCTTGATGCGCATGACTTATCAAAATACAATCAAATTCGGGATTTTCATATAATCCATGAATGTCTGGAAGCAATTTATCTTTGATTAACTGTTCTTTAGATTTCTTTTTGGTTTCTTTTTGCGGATGCTCTTCTTTTAGGGGAAGACCAAAATCTATGAGAATTCTTGTGCTCGTGGTTTGCAATTCAACACATGAGCCACCGATTTCATGAGTACCGCGATGGATTGTTAGCTTCATTTACTTTAGCCTATTCTACTTCCACATATTCTTAATATCTAATCCCTTTAAATTACCGATACTATAATGCTTTATAGTTTTAAAACTTAAACTATCAATAATTAGATTTTTTAATCTTCCCTGTAATTGATCTTTATCAAAGCCAAAGATAAGAAGAACTGCATTTTTATCAACTTTATCCGGTTTATCCCCGGGTGGCCACCCAAAATCCC
>PLGI01000085.1 GCA_003139775.1 Syntrophaceae bacterium
AATAAAAGGAATATAGCGAAAAGAAAAAAGTTGGTCATATGTGGAGCATCTGTGTCGTTTCCGGCAAAAACACCCCAAACACCAAAGCTAGCGGCAAGTATAGCCACGGTAATTAAAACCCATATTACGATAATCATTGTTTTCCCTAAAAACTCTTATCTGGTAGAACCCCATCTCTCTAAAAGATAACGTCCTATTCCTTCAAGGACAATTCTTATATCATTAAGTATATAGGCAATAATACCTAGCAACATAATAATAATAAAATTAGCTACCCCTATATTCTCAAACATAGTGCATACCCCTAAAGAATGATTATATTAATAATGTGCCCCCGTCGAGGATCGAACTCGAAACATCACGATTAGCAGTCATGCGCTCTTTCCAATTGAGCTACGGGGGCACAAAAAACAGAACGGGGCTTGTGACCTTGCTCGTTGCCACTTACCCCGTTCCTTGATGTTTCTTACATTCGATAACTCAATCGAACACATGACTGCTGTAGTGTAGGATATTCTTATTTTTTATATTGTCAAGGTGTTTTTTATAGTAACTATCTATCTAATAATTTTACTATTTCTTCTAAACTCCACACATGATCTGCGATACCCGCTTCCATTGCCGGAGTTACCCTTAAACTTTTATGTATCCGGCAAAAATTATAATACATGTAATGAAGTGATAAATGATAAACGTGGTTTTCTACTTTTTTACTGAATCCATTTGTTAGCCGTGTAAATCTTCTCATACACATTCTCATAGTAAGATTCTGACGCTCAACGTAGCTTGTGGAAACATTTTTTGGGTCAGGATGTCCGCTAATTTTTTTCTTTTCGCTTCCTGTGCATCGTGCGGGACTATAACGAATTTCCTCTTGAGTTGATTCGTATAACTTCACTAGCATTGCATAATCAATATTACCACCAAAAGCACCTTCAACGGCTTGTAAATATGCTTTGTGTCCATCGGTTGTAAGCTGGACACGGTTAGCAAGGCGTTCTGCAAGATCATCCATAAATATTTTTGCGCTTTTAGCATCTCTATTCCCCACCATGAAAGTAGGCACTAACTTTGTATCTGCATCAAGGGCTACCCATGTCCATATATCGCCATAACCAAATTGATCTTGTTTATCTTTGGGAACATTCTTTTCTTTGGCATAGCAGAATGACCATATTTCATCACACTGAATCTGTTTGCATTTCAGATTATGAAAAACTTTATCTTGATATTCAGCGCACGCTTCGCCTATTTCCGGTATAAATTTAAGAACGGTATTGAAGGCAACATCACACATCCTTGCAGTGGCACGAAGTGAATTACCTTCTACAAGACAGCTTAAAATCTGGATTCTTTTTTCTGTGCTTAGTTTATTCATTTTCGTTACCTCAAGTTTATTTCTTGAGTGTAATTATACTTGATCCGCTCAAGCATGTCAAGCATTATTTTCAGTTTGAATAAAATAATTTTACATAATCCTCTTGACATTTATAAATATAGTTGTATAATACAACTATAAGCTATGTTATAAAATAAAAGAGGTGATACGCTTAGTAAACGCATCACCTCCAGTTAAAGGTTTATATATGCGTAAAATTAAACGCTCATCAATTGGTATCGCAAACCCCTATGCTGCTCATTTAAAGGCGGTTGAAGGTGTGCGATCAAACGTTTTTCCAATACATCCCGGTTGGCCGCCAGCGGAACTACCACAGCATGAATGTGGGTTGCGCCACGTTGGGCTGCCGAATTCCATTTCTCGTGAGACGAAAAACGAGCGCTAAAATCATTGGTTTGTCCAACGTAAAGTGCAAACCAATGATTGTCGTTTGTTTGACGGGCAAAAATATAAAGCCCAGCAACTTCGTTCCATTCAGCAGTAGCGTTATATATTGTGAAATTTAACGTTTGGCCATTTCCCATCGGCCATGAACATACATTATCCATTATAGTTTCTCCTATGTAAAAAATAAGTTGACAAACTACCCCACGGTAGTTAGTATAATAAACAGAGAGTGGGCATACCAATAACCACAAGGTATGAACCTCTCAACCAAAGAACGCTGTGGGAATAAAACCACGTGCTACCCGCCAAGGTTAAAGTCACGTGGTTTTATTTTGTTCGCGCCATCCCACGTGGCGCTTGGTTTGGCTTTTTCATCAATTTCTCTCCTTTCGCTACTTCATAAATTTGTTTGCGAAGTAGCAATTTTATATTTCTTAAAATTTTTACCATCTTTAAACGTAATTATTTTCCCATCACTGACTAGTTGGCTCAGTCTTCCGTAAATATCTCCTAATAAAGTCTTGGATACAGATTTAAAACCATTATTGAGCAACTCTATTTGTATTTCCTTAGCTTCCATTACTAAGTGATTATTTAATAAATCTAATATAGCTTCACCCATACTCATATCTTCATACTTTTTACTGGCTGTAATCATTGGTAGGGGAAGGGTATCAGTTTTTACAGTTTCCTCACTTAATATTTTGGCGGTTTTAGTTAAGGCAGTCAATTTATCTTTTATATCAGCAAGTTGAGATTCTAAATCGCTTTCCATCCTTTTGTATTTATCTATTAGGGCTTTTATATTATCCATAATCGTCTACTCCTTTGTAGGAATTGTTATGGATAATATATATCACGACTAGGAAAATGTCAATAGGGTGATCTAATAAATAATAGGATTTTTGAAAATATTTACCCAAGTGGATTAGGATTTGTATATATATGTTATTGTTACTTTTTTTTGTGCCATCGTGTATTGGCGGCGTTTTCTGCTATTTTTTTGCGTTTTCGAGCAGACAGCTTGGCGGCTCTGGCATGTCCGCCGACTAAACCGCCCTTGCGTCCAATTTCAGATAGGTACTTAGAAATTTCTGATTTCTCTGGTGGTTGTTCCTTTTCTTCGGGCATTGGTGTCTTTTCTTCCGGTTCTTCGGTAGAAAGACGAAAAATCTCATACGCTCTCTTATTAGAATCTTTTGGAAGTGGTTTGCTTGATCGCCTCATGCATGTATAATATTAAATGTGCGGTGAATTGTCAAGGGCTGTTAAATTGAAAATGAGTCACTACC
>PLGI01000136.1 GCA_003139775.1 Syntrophaceae bacterium
TCAAATGGTAATCGTTACTTTTATGAAATTTTGGATCTATTTGTTTGTAGTTGTAAACAATAATTATGGCGGAACTTGATTTGACACTGGGAAAAGTTGTCAGGTCGTAGCTGCTTTTCTGCCCGATTCCCAAGCCTGTTTTCTAGCCTTTTCGGCCTTGAGTATATCCCCTTTATCGGCGGCGGAGGTCATGACAACTCCGAGCCAGTGCATTTTTGTCATTTCTACTGTTGATTTAAAGCTGTGGACAATAGGGTCAGCCGTGTGTACATCCGGGTCTCCGCAAACTGTGATCAGGCCGATACGTTTGCCCTTCATTTTGGGATAGTAAGCCTTCTGCCAATTCCAGTTGGCATCAAACAGGGCGCACCACCTGTCCAGATAGGCTTTCATCTGCGCGGTCATGGACCAGAAGTAAACCGGTACGCTGTGAATAATGGCGTCAGCATCCAAAATCTTCTTGTGGATTTCAAGCATATCGTCCTTAATCACGCAGACGCCTGTTTCATTGCATTTCTTGCAGTCTTTGCAGCCGGAAATTTTCTTTTTGTCCAGGATAATTTTTTCCACTTCCGCGCCGGCATCTTTAGCACCGGCCAGAGCTTCGTCAAGGAGAATATCACTGTTGCCGCCGACCCGCGGACTTCCCATAATGCCCAGTACTTTCATATTTGGCCTCCTGATTTTTATTTAGAATATACGACTGAAACTGCTTTTAAGAAATATCTCTTTTAAACTGATTTGTAAATAATAAAAAAGTTAAAGAATTATATACTTAAATATGTTAAAAAATATGACTTATAAAAAGAGTATAAGGAGGATTTATGAAAACATTAAGATTGATATTAGTTGTCGCCGTTATGTTTTGTTTTGTCTCATCCCTTTCCTACGCCCAGGATGTACAAAAACAGGGCGCATGTAAAGCAGATTATGAAAAATTCTGTAAGGATGTTAAGCCCGGACAAGGCCGGATAGCACAATGTATGAAGCAGCATGAAGCCGAATTTTCGCTTGCCTGTAAGGAGCAGCTTGAGGCAGAAAGAGAAAAGGCACGGGATTTTGTCAAAGCCTGCAAACCGGATGCGGAAAAATTTTGTAAAGGTATTGCGCCAGGCAACGGAAGAATTTATCGCTGTCTGAAAGCAGATGAAGCCCAGTTGTCACCGGATTGCAAAGCTCATTTTAGAAAATAAGCACGGTTAATGGGTTAGTTAATGGTTCACGATAAAGTAATTATCGGGTACTGAAAATGACAAAACCTTACCACTTATTCAAGTATAACCTCCGTGAGGGCGATGACTTCACCATCATCGCCCATCGCGGGGCATCGGCCTATTTTCCCGAAAATACTCTTCCCGCTTTTGAAGGTGCCATTGCCATGGGCGCGGATATGGTCGAACTCGACGTTCAGCTTACCTCGGATAAAGAGGTTGTTGTCTTTCACGATGAAAAAATATCACGCTGTACGGATGGCCGGGGGAAAATTGCCTATCACACGCTTGCCGAATTGAAAAAAATGGATGCGGGAAGCTGGTATGATAAAAAATTTCAAAACACAAGAATACCAAGCTTGGCTGAAGCTTTAAGCGTCTGCAAAAATAAAATCGCGGTGAATATTGAAATCAAAACGGAAGCGGTAAGCAAAATGTTCTTCGGCGGCATTGAAGAAAAATGTCTGAAAATTGTCGAACAAGCCGGAATGCGGGAACATGTCGTGTTTTCCAGTTTCGACCCGCGCGCCATTATGCATCTAAAGCAAATCGATAACACTTTAACTGTTGCCGTGTTGTTTGAAAAAAAACGCTATGGTTCTAAATTGCCTTCAGATATAATTGAATCACTGGGAGCCGATGCCTTTAACTGTTCCAACGCTGAGTTTAACAAGAAGTGGCTTGCCAATTTTAAATTAAATAATATTCCTGTAAATATTTATACTGTAAATGACGCCAAGAATATGAGGCGGTTTCTGAAAATAGGTGTCAGCGGGATTTTTACTAATAAACCGGATATATTGAAAAGAGTGGCGGCGGATATAAAATCACGGGTATAAACCCCAAAAGCAAGCTGCGAGGTATTTTATATAGTCCCACTTAGCTTCGCACGTGGGATAATTTCCAATAGCCAAAGGCTATTGGATAATTCGGCAAAAAAACTTCAATGTGCTTTGCTTTTGAAGTTTAAGCCTCATTACGACTAATGCTTCCTATTGTCAGCGGTTCTCATTAAATTGGAGTTTCAACAACAAATGCAAAAAAGCAAAGGTCAAAGATAATGAATATATCAAACTCTTTGATTAAAATAATTGAACTTGCCCTTGATACCTTGATAAAGATATCAGGATCGGATATCCGCCTACATGGAAACCGGAACGTGCCGGATCAGCCTGTACTCTATGTCATCAATCACTTTACGCGTTTAGAAACAATCTTAATGCCGTATATCATCATAAAGAACATGAAAAAATACCCCATCTCTCTGGCCGACTATTCCTTTTTTAGCGGTAGAATGAGCACTTTTATGGATATGGTAGGCGCAATATCAACAACTGATCCAAACAGGGACACTATCTTGATCAACGCGCTTCTTACCGATTGTCACCCGGTCATTATTTTTCCGGAAGGTCAGATAATCAAGGATAAAAAAATAATCGAGAAAGGCAAATATATAGTTTACAACGCAGGTCTGAGGCGGCCGCCTCACTCCGGGGCAGCGCAAATCGCTTTGAGGACCGAATTTATACGTGAAAAATTACGAGTATTTCGTGCCCGGGGAGATGATTCAGCCATTGCCCGGCTCGCGACACATTTTGGATTTGACCCTGCAGATGTAGACAAAATTATAAATAAAGAAACTTATATTATACCGGTAAACATCACCTATTATCCTGTCCGCGCGCGAGAGAATGCGTTGAGCAAGCTTGCCAATAGATTTGTCAATAATATTTCAACCGAGTTTCAAGAGGAGATGGAGGTTGAGGGCCCAATAATAATGGGCCGTGTGGATATCGATATTAACTTCGGAAAACCGATGCTGATAAAAAAATATATCACTACAAGTTCCGGGATGAGTAAAATGCTGGCGGATAATAACCCTTACCTGAACCCGGAGGAGTTTAAAAAATTAGTTCCTTTCAAAAAATTATGCGTTAGCGTGAGGTCTGATTATATGAATGCCATATACGGCATGACGACTGTTAATCATGATCACCTGTTCTCTTATGTTTTGACAAGATATCGGAAAAACAGTTTCAGTGAAGACGACTTTAAAAACCGTGTTTTTCTTGCCATCGAATATTTGCGTAGTATCGGCATATCCAATTGCCACACGTCTCTCTACAAAAAGCAGTTTTATCTTCTTACCGATGATTATCATGAAAAATACGATAATTTTATAAAAGAAGCCGTAGCTAACAACTTCATTACTCTGGAAAACGGGATAATCACTAAAAACAGTGAACGATTCAGCAGGAAGTCAGATTTTCATGCCATCAGGAAGGATAATATCATTGAGGTTCTCAAAAACGAGATAGAGCCTCTCCGGGGTTTCGTCACGGCCATGGACCGCCTGATGATCCTTCCAGCCTTTTTTGTCCGCTGGAAGATAAAAAATCACTTTATCAAACTGGATAAGAATCTCTTTGAGCAGGACTATCAAGAGTATTATATAAAAGATGAGAGCAAGCCCAGAAATATCGGAGAGCCTTTCTTTCTGAAACGTTTTTTCAGCAGAAAGGGAGTTATTCTGGTTCATGGATATATGGCGGCGCCGGAAGAAATCAGACCGCTGGCGGATTATCTTTATAAGAATGGCTATAATGTTTACGGTGTCCGGTTGCGTGGGCACGGCACAGCGCCTGATGACCTAGCCTGCCGAAACTGGGAAAAGTGGTACGATTCCGCAAGCCGCGCTTACATTATCATGAAAAACAGCGTCAAGACATTTTCTATCGGCGGCTTTTCCATGGGTGCCGGAATTGCCCTGCTGCAAGCTGCCAATAAGCACGGCAGGTTTGCCGGAGTAATATCCATCAACGCTCCCATCAAGTTGAAGGGCATCGCTTCCAAGTTTGCGTATCTTGTTGTGGCGTGGAATAAGTTGCTCTCAAAAATTAATGTGAATAAGGGGAAAATGGAATTCGTTGAAAATGTCCCGGAAAATCCGGAGATAAACTATCTCCGAAATCCCGTGAGCGGTGGGAGTGAACTGGGGAAGCTCATGAAGCTCGTCGAAAATCAATTGAAGAATGTGATGGAGCCGACGCTTATCATCCAGGGCTCAGATGATCCCGTAGTGAATTCAGTAAGCGCACTGGAAATCTTTGAAAAGCTCGGCACAAAAGATAAACAGCTTCTCCGGATTTACGCCCAGCACCACGGTATATTGCGGGGAGGAGAAGC
>PLGI01000123.1 GCA_003139775.1 Syntrophaceae bacterium
GAAAGAAGCACGAAAAAATCAGCCGGAGCATAGCGAGTTAGCTTAGGGAAGTAGATCCCAATCGACAACCTGATTGCCGTCAATCTTCCAGACTGGTTCCAAAGCATCCAAGTCACCACAAAAATACGCGATGTGACCATTTTTATCGAAACGAAGATTAATCGCTTTTATTCCGCTTGCTCTTCTTACGTAAGTTGATTTCGACCCGTTTGAGAAATGGACGTTAAAACCGTATACGCCTTCTTTTTCAGAAGAAAGTATTTCCAGCACTTGGTAGCGTTGCCACTTGTGGTATTTCTTTGTTTTGGTCAGTTCCTTCAGCCATTGTCTATGTAAATACATAAAAGCCCCATAGAATCCAAAACATCCTGTAATTTTTTTGTCTAACTCATCGAACCCCATTTGACACGCTAATCTTCCTCCTCTAAATCTAAACGAATCATCAGAGAATATATAGTCGGAGTGCGAAAATGCATTTCGAATATTTTCATCGAAAAATGAGTCTATGTCTTCACCCAACTGGGATTCCTTTGCTTTTGAAGCTAATTCCTTTATGAACTTGAATTTATTTTTAGCACTGGACGGTATGTATGAAAATATTTTTTTCTTATTTTTTCTTGACAAGTGCTGAAATGGATCGATTATGTATTGTTCATTCAATAAGCACCTCAAACAATTGGCAATGATCTCATGAACTGCTGTCATTTCCACTGCATGGCAATACATTAGTAGAGATATTCTTCGTGAACATGCACCGTTCCTCTCTGTGATTGATTTGTCCAAGAGCCAGTTGAAATCATCAAACGCCTTCCTTGATTCCTCAAATGGGTCCCAGCCCTCATCCGACATTCCACCAACCCGCAATACTGAGCAAAGCGCTTCAAATGGATTCGTTTCGAAAGCACGTTCGAATAACCTATGGATGGTTGGCAAATAACGATCCCGTATATCTTTTACATGATTAGAATCATTTGGCATGTCCATAGATAATTGTCCTTATCATGACTCAGAAATACACGATGCAATAATAGAAATACCTCATTAATACTTTATGAAACTGTTCTTGATTTTTTCACGTTTTGATTATCACAATTTGTATTTGATATCTACTACAGCAATAAATTTATTTGACCTAACTCTTACAGGAAGTAAGCCTCAACCTGATGAACCCCCCGTAAAGCATTAACTGCCCTATACTCTATTCGAATGGAGAGTGGGCACAGCGCCTCCACGAGCCCCGGGGTCGTTATACCCAAATCAATGATATTTCACCTCCCCGGTATGTCCAGCCGGCGTACTTGATCTTTTTTTATCAAACTCCATTTAGAAAATGCCCAAGGACAATCATTCTTGCGATGGGTAGCGTAGGACACTATGTCTGCAACAGCCAGGTAAGAGCGTTATTCTGCGGAGGTAGGCTAGGTCGGGAAAAGCGGGGTGTGAGGCCGCGGAGCGACGAGCCAGCGCACACCGCCCGACCGTGAAGGCCGTAGCTCTGCGGAAATAACGCGGCATGATATCATTTACCTCTTCGAATGCGTGTCATCTCTTCTTTGCCAATGATTTTAACAATCTTTTTATTTATATTTTGATAGTCTGATTCTTTGTCAATTCCTTCATTACGCAGTGCCGACTTCAAGTCCTGGCCTTTGCTATAAATGGACTTAATCTTTCGGCGTACGATATCTGTTTTAATATCTTGAGCGTAATCAAGAATGTCCTTTGCAAGTACTTTATCAACATCGCTTGTCTTTATTTCCTCTTGAGGAGATGCACTCTTATCGGGGTTTCTTACCTCATCGGGAAGTACAGATGCTTCTATTCTTCCTCTTTCCGAAAGGACATACGCTCTTCTTATTATGTTATCAAGTTCCCGATAATTACCAGGGAAACTGTAATTCAGGAGATACTGTAACGCTTCGTCTGAAATAAATTCGTTGTCAGGTGTTACTTCACCTACGTAATCCCCTTCTCTATCAAATTCAATTTGGGACTCAGGTCCTTCCCCAGAAAGATGGTCTAAAATTGTATAGTCGCCAGGTTGTTTTGATTTTTCATAGATAATGTGGCGCAATTTGTTTAGGATTGCTTCCTTCCGTTCCTTATCGGATAGCTCATTAAAAGATTTCAACTCTATAGGAAGCACGTTGAGCCTGTAAAACAAATCTTTTCGGAACTGCTTCTCACTGATTTGTTTTCGTAAATCGCTATTTGTTGCTGCTATGACCCTGCCTTCAAAATAAAGCGTTTTGCGGCCTCCCAGCATGCGGAAATCCTTATCTTGCAGAACCCTTAATAACTTTGCTTGAAGAGGCATCGGCATATCACCAATTTCATCTAGGAAAAGAGTCCCACGTCCAACATCTTCAAGCATACCAATTTTCTTTTTGTCAGCGCCGGTAAATGCACCTTTCTCATATCCGAAGAGTTCACTCTCAAGCAGCGTATCCGGTATTCCTGCACAATTGATAGCCATAAACTTTTCTTTTGACCTGCCGCTCCGATAGTGAATAACCTTGGCATGGAATTCTTTGCCGGTTCCGGTAGCACCAGTAATAAGAACAGAGTCATCTTCCTTTGCAAATAATTCAATCGTCTTGGCTACGGAAGATGTTATGTTCGGGGCATCAATAATCCCGGCAAGGAACATCAGGAAATCAGTCTTTGTTATATAAATTCCGGTTGCACAATGAACAAGGTCAGAGAATACCTTGGCAAATAATTCTAAGGCAAATTTGCGGTCTTTATGGAGAGGGTTGTCAGTTGTCTTATATTTCGCAGTTCTGAATATATTATCAAAGTAGTAAAGCAGGTTTTCAAAAATATCTTCTTTGCTTAAATTTAGTTTATTCAGGTTATCTATAAACTTATTCTTTTTGTTATCTATGCTATCTATTATTACGTCTAGAAAACTTCCTTCTAATAACTCCTTGAAGCGGTCAAATTCCTTGCCTACTTGTGGATCAGATTTTATCTTCATCATTACCTCCGTTTTCGTTTCCGTATAATATACTGTTTAGTTAATCACTAAATAACTAATTAATCAATTAGTATATTAATAACTAAGAGTATGAAATTTAATTATCCTTATATTTTAAATACTTAGATAATTAATAATGTTGGCATGGTTCTCGCTATTAATAAAGAAAATTTTACGGAAAAGGAGATTACAATGCCAAAGACAACGACCTACGCTCTGAGTTTATTTGACATATATTTGTCATCTTTCCTTGACTACCACGGTATTGAACCCAGAATCATCAAAGAGGGAACCCGTGCTATGTTCTGCTTCCCAGATGACGACAGGGTTCATAAACTAATTACAATCTACAACTCAAATCCGACATCAATTCCTCTGCTGGATTATATTGCACACTTGCGGAAGCTACGTTCACAAATGCTGAGTATGAGAGGGTAGGTAGGAAATTATGAAAATCAAGCCTACGAATGTAAAAGGTTACGAACAAGACGAAACAGAAGATCAACAGCGGGCGCCAGCAGATGACTTACATTGGTTTGAAAGAATCCCCATAGAAGATATTCCCTATATACCGCGGCCTGACGGCAAGGGCATACGTTTTGATTTTTTTGGATATCCGAACTTGAGTGATATGGCTCTAGAAATCAAGGAGGCAATGCCTCATCGGTTCAAGCATACCGGCGATGTTCACAGAAACGCACACTATATTGGGATATACATATTACGCCAAATGCACGTAAAATCAAAGAGTAACAACGAGGCCGACAAAATAATTACTGCCAGCAATGAAAAATTAAATATAGCATCGGAACGGGAACTAATAAGAGGAAGATTGAAGCATTTTTATGACCATCTTACGAGTAATGCGCTGACTATAGAGGAATTTACTGCTGCCGTTCAAAAAATGCTCGCGGCAATTTCAACTGATGAGACTAAATCATGGTTTGAGGGTGAAGTCCGCAGGATGTTCAATGATGCTCACGAACTTGATAAATCATGCAACCGTATTCGGATGAGGGATTCCCGGGCGTTGGAGAGCATGAAACTTATCGGTGATGGTGAAAATCGCAAAAAAACTGATGAGGAAAAATTGTAGTCGGAGAGTGGGAGCGTGGGAGCTGTGCAAATATATATAAACGTGATTACGTGGGGTGTGTGCATATAAATAATGCAAACACCATAAACGTGGGAACGTGGGATATGTGCATGCACAACTCCCTCCATATCAATAGAGATTGTAATAATAATATTTTATGAGCAGGGTATGAAAAAAACAGAATCTAAGCCCCGAGAGATTAAGCCGCGGATGTTGTCAGTTGACCAAACTGCTCAATACATTGGCTTGGCCACCAAAACCATCCGCAATAGATTAGGGCCAAAAGCGAAGAAGCCGTTTCCGATCAAACCAAAGCATATCGGAGGTAGGGTGCTGTTTGATGTGAAGGATTTGGATAAATATCTTGATGCCTTGCCCACTACATAAGGATTGTAATGCTCTATGATTAGTATCAATAAATACAACATCTTTTCAGACCGTGGTCAACGGTTGGTCAACAGATAAATTTGGAAGAAAGACTTGACATGTAGGCAAATAGTCTATATGATCAAATCATGGAACGGGATGAATTGAAGAAATGGCGAGAGGTCAACGGATATAGCCAAGGGCGACTTGCCCGTATACTGGGAGTTGATGTGATGACTGTATCCCGTTGGGAACGAGGAATCATGGAGATGCCTTCTTTTCTTAAATGGGCATTAGCCTATTTGGAATTGAAGGGGAAGGAGTTGAAACCACCATTGAAACGAGAACGAAAAAGGAAAGGAGGTAAGAAGTATGGCAATCTTAGCAGAATGTCCGGTTTGTCACAAAAAGCAAAGCGCAAGTAACCGGTTATGCGATTGTGGCGAAGACTTGGTCAAGGCCAAGAAATCAAAGCGTGTCCATTACTGGATCAGTTACAGGCTTCCCGGCGGAAAACAAAGGAGGGAATCTGTCGGTTGTTCTATTGAAGAAGCAAAAGATGCCGACGGCAAGCGTCGGAGCCAGAAGCGAGAAAACAGGATCTTTGACATCAAACCCGATGCAAAAATGAGTTTTTATGAATTGACGGAATGGTATCTAGATTTAGAAAAAGTCAAAAGACTTGCCTATTATTCAATTCTAAAAATCAATCTAAACAGCTTCAATTCATCATTTGGGAATGTCATTGTTAACAAGATAAAGCCTGTTGACCTTGAAAATTATCAGGCAAAGAGGAAAGCCGAGGGACTATCTGATTCATACATTGATAGTCAAATAGGTGCAGCAAGAACTATGATTAACAAAGCATTTGACAATGATCTCGTGGGCGGGGATGTAGTGAAGGTCTTCCGTCGGGTTGACAATTTACTTAAAGGAAATGCCAATGCAAGGGACAGAGTCCTTACTTCCGATGAATTTAACAGGCTTATGGAAGCGTTGCCTTCTCATACAAGGGCAATCGTGGCGACGGGATATTATGCTGGGATGAGAAAGGGCGAAGTTTTGAATTTGACATGGAGTCACATTGATATGAAAAACCGAATCATTCAACTTGAAGCATCGGAAACGAAAGACCGGGAAGCCCGAAAGATTCCCATTTGTGACGGTTTGTATGACATATTGGTAAGCATTCCCAAGGCTATTCACGATGACCATGTTTTTCTTTTCAAAGGGGAACCCATAAAGGACATCAGGACTGCTTTGGCAAGGGCTTGCCGTGACGCTGGGATTCCATATGGCAGAGGAACAAAAGATGGATTTGTCTTCCATGATACCCGTCATTGCTTCAATACTAACATGAGGAAATCGGGAGTTCCAGAATCAGTCATAATGAAAATCACAGGTCACTCAACAAGGGAGATGTTTCTAAGATATGATACCGTTGATTCTTCAGATACTCGTAAAGCTGTTGACCAAATGGAAGGCTTTTTGAAAAGTGTTGACCAAAACGTTGACCAAGTACCCTTAAATATAAAAAGGGTTAACCAATGAATCAGCTAACCCCTTATTTTCTAATGGTGCCGAAGCCGGGATTTGAA
>PLGI01000042.1 GCA_003139775.1 Syntrophaceae bacterium
TTTTTTGCTGATATCATTTTCTTTTGCATAATAGGGCAACGGCATACTGGCAACATCGATTACTAAAGTATATTTTTCTTTTTCGGCTATTTTGCGTACGACATTCATAATTTGAGGAAGAAGTTTACGGGCGATTTCTTCATCCTGTCCTTTCATTTCTTTATTTGAATCCTCAACCAATAATTGATAATCGCGTAATTTTCTTTGATAGGTAGTTCCTTTTTCCTGGCGGGAAGTTTCAGTCATGATTGAACCCTGCTTATCTAATTCGTCCTTGAGCCTTTTCAGGTCACTTTCTGCCGCAGCAATTTCTTCATGTTTCTTATCATATAATTTCTTGAATTCTTCACCTGCTTTTTTGCCTGCGTTCGAGTTTTCCATTATTTCCCGTAGATTGATAAAACCAATCTTACTGTCGGCGGCATAGCCATTGGTATTTATCAGAACAAAACCTATCAAGATAAATACTGCAATCAGACAAATATTTTTTTTCATATACGGGATATATCTTTTCATACAACTCCTACTTTTTTATGAATTAGATGAAATGCAAAATATTTATGGCTGCAAGATTTCATAACCCCGGGCACCACTCCGAGGCTATGAAAGCCGCTGTCATCGATGAAGCGTTTGCGAAGGATGTCGATGAAGCAGTTGCAGAGAAAGACTAAGATTATTCTCAACATTTTATTAAATATCATGCTTTAAAAACGTACATACTCGTTTTTCCCCAAGACAGTATCTACAAACAAACGACTTTGAATAATATTGACGTTGTGAATTACGCTTTGATAGATACAATATCATTATTTTTAATCTTCATTTCAAACCTTATATATTATTTTTTAATCTTCTTTTGCTGATTCTTCCGTAGGGTACTCTCCGCATGAATATTCAATTTCGTTTTGGATATAGTGTATTGAACAATATGGTTTACCATGAAAGTGCTTATGTTTCTGTACCCACTTATTTGTTTCCTGTTTCCAGTCGTTAGAGTATTTCATTCCCCTTCTCCTGTTTTAGTCATGTTATCCCCTTACTGAAAACATATTGAATATCATCATAATACATATAAACTAAGTATTACGGATTGAATTGAGACTATGCCGCAATACTCACCTTCATCGTAAACAAATACATTGCGACACAGTCTCTCTCCTTAGGACGGGAGTGTTATTTACTAAGCAAGGCTTATGCCAAAAAAATTTAAGATAAACAACTACTTATTATTGAATGATAATTTATGAATAAGCCAAAATATCATTTATCTTTTATCGCGATTGAGTGGATAATATATATCCAGTTGATGGTATCCACATGGGTACAAAATAGCCATGATAATACGAGGTGTAGCGTTGATGTTTGTCGTGTATGAAGAGTATTTATTACGGCTTGAAAGAAAGCATGTCTGTAAAAAATTATGAACGATCACTTACAGGAAGTAAGAAATAAAATTCGACTAAAAATATTTTATCCGAACTTTAAAAATTAAAGATTGTATCTACAAAGTTTCAGTAGAGAGCGGTTGTCAGAGTTGAGGATTACCATTTAAAAGGTGGCATCCGGAATCGATAATGAGCAAAGGAGAGACCCCTTTGTCCTTCCTGTTGCTCATACTCCATTGAATAGTAATTAACGAGAATATTTAATTCTTTCAAAATCTGTATTTTTTCGGTCCCTCATTAGTCGTCTTATTTCATGCATGATTTCAAATTACCATCGACGAAGAAATAAATCAGAGCATCTGCTTTGCAATTACTATTGGATATGGTAACATCCGTATACAAAANNACAAGATTCTAATTCACCGTTGCTATAAAAACTGATAGTGCTATCATTTTTACATGTGATGTTATTCAGATCGTAATTATCTTTAAGTTGGCAAGATTTTAGTGACCCGTCGTCATGAAGAACAACGTTTGTACCAGGATTACAAATTGATTGGTTAGCGGCGTAGACATTAAAACTAACTAATACTGATGCTAATAGTAAAATCTGGAAAAACAAAGTCTTTATAATTTTCATAAAATATCGCCTCCTTTAGCTGTTTACTTTTTTAAAGATGAAAACCTCGCGCTATCAAGAGAACAATGACAGCAGCTTTGGTTTCAAAAATAGATTCTATCGCGGTAATTGTAGTTATTTACAGACTTCTTTTTGTAATGAATCCATCTCTGAACCAGAAACTATGGAAGTCCATTTCGGTTTATCATAATCATAAGACCATGATACCTTACCATCTGTATCATAAAATAATATAGATAATATCCTATTTCTCCGCATCATACAGTCTATTTCCAACAAATCAATTTCATATGATAGGTTGTCCCATTCTTCAGTAGACAATCCATCTTTTTTACTATCTTGAATTTCTTTCTCTCTACCTTCAGCAGAATAAACTATTTTTTCCCATACTTGAACTATATATTTCCCTTTATTTTTTTTAACATTTCCCTTGTTATATGAAAAAACATTACCATCGTCATCAACATGATCTTTCATCCAATTGGATGAACTAGTCTCAGTTTTTCCTATACTAAAGAAAAATAGTGAGAAAATAATAACCCCTACAATTACAAAAGATATTTTATTTTTTTTCATTTTAATCCCTCTCTTTACCATGACCTATATGGAATTTTTGATACTTTAACTTCTTATCATTGTTATTTTTGTAGCGTTGCTCATATTTACCCTCCTTTTTACAGTCTCCAAAAGAAATCTATATTTTCGCATAAGTTATGTCAAATACATTGTAGTTCGGGATTACAGGAAGTTATCCATATTTTTTAAACCCTATTTACTTCAAATACGGTATGGGGTTCTAAAGTCGGAAGGTTAAAGACAGGTTAAAGAATTTTATTCGATAAAAATCGAAATTTACGGATATATTGGCGGAAGTGCATGGGAATCGAAAACACCTATGAGTGTTGATTTTATAATTATATTAATTACTTATAAGTGTGATTTATCCCTTGGTTCAGTTATTTGTCTTGACCTATACTTGATTGACAATTGTTACACCTACTACTGTTTAATGGAGAATAGTTGTCGGATTTAAGGATTACGGATGGAAAGAGAGCATACGACCATAGCTACTCAAATGCGGATGCTTTCTAATCTCCTGACAGTATCTGATGGGTGCCGTCACTATGAAAAAGCGTGCACTTGAAGCACGCTACAACCTCCGGGTCAAACTGCGTGCCAGTGCACCGCTCCAGTTCCTCCATAGCCTTCCATGGCGGCATACCCGAACGATAAGGCCTGTCGGTAGTCATGGCGTCATAGGCGTCGGCAACCGCCAGAATGCGCGCTCCCAGCGGCATTTCACCCAAAGGTGAACCTTTGTGCTCGTCATGGTCGAAATACTGGTGATGAGCCCGGACAAGAGGAATAGCTTCGCTCAGCACACTGCTCACCGAAGAAAGTATCTGTGCTCCGCGCTCGGAATGGCTGGCCATAATATTTATTTCTTCGCTGTTTAGCGAAGCTGCTTTGCCGATAAGTTCCGCGCTGATATCGACTTTGCCGACATCGTGCAGCAGCGCCGCGACTTTAATATTTTCAATCTCCCTGTGCCCCAGTTTCATGGCCTCAGCTATTTCGGTGGCATAATGTGAAACCCGTACGGAATGGCCCTGCGTGTATTTATCGGCAGATTCGATGTATTTTGTCAGTATTTCCAGTATGCCCATATAGGCACTTTTGAGTTGAACTATTTGTTTTTCGTTTTCTTCATGCAGATGGCCGACAACAATTGAGCACAGAATAAGGAAGCTGCCCCATGAAATGAT
>PLGI01000192.1 GCA_003139775.1 Syntrophaceae bacterium
AAAACATGATTGAACAGAAAAATATGCGTGATATTGCGTTGCAGCCGCATGCCATCACTGATGCTGAGCTGGAAAAGCTTCAGCACAAATCATTCAGCTACTTTCTGCATGAGACGAATCCGGACAACGGCCTGGTGATCGATAAGACTTCAGCGGATTGGCCTGCCAGTATTGCCGCTACCGGTTTCGCGTTGGCGGCTTACCCGGTGGCTGTCGAGCGCGGGTTTATGCCGCGTGCCACGGCGGTAGAACGAACGCTGACCACGCTGCGTTTTTTCTGGAACAGTCCGCAAGGCCCCGAACCCGACGCTACCGGCTACCAGGGATTTTATTATCATTTTCTTGACATGAGTACCGGCCGGCGCGCCTGGCAATGTGAACTGTCAACGATAGATAGCGCTTTTCTACTGGCGGGTGCGTTAACGGCGGGAGATTATTTTGATAAGGATACGGCCGACGAGCATGAAATCCGCACCCTCGCTGACACACTTTATCGCCGCGCGGATTGGCAATGGGCGCAAAACCTTGGCACAACGGTTACGCACGGCTGGAAGCCCGAAAGCGGATTTCTCGGATACCGTTGGGAAGGCTATGATGAGGCGATGTTGCTGTATGTCCTGGGACTGGGCTCACCCACTCACCCATTGCCCGAGAGCTGCTATACCGCGTGGACTTCGACTTATCGGTGGGAACGCTGTTACGGATATGAATATCTTTACGCCGGGTCCTTATTCACGCACCAGCTCTCGCATGTCTGGATCGACTTTCGCGGCATTCAAGACGCGTTCATGCGCGGCAAGGGCATCGACTATTTCGAAAATAGCCGCCGCGCGACTTATGTGCAACAGCAGTATGCGATGGACAACCCGCTCAAGTTCGCGGGCTATGGCCGCAATTGCTGGGGGATTACCGCAAGCGATGGCCCCGGCCCGGACACGATCAACGTGAACGGCATCGAACGCCGATTCTTCGATTATGTGGGCCGCGGTGTGCCGTATGGGCCCGACGACGGCACCATTGCGCCATGGGCGGTGGTGACATCGCTGCCGTTCGCGCCGGAGATCGTGCTTCCCGCGATCGACTATCTGGTACACGAGATCAATTGGAAAATAGACCACCCCTATGGCTTCAAGGCGACATTCAATCCGACCTACCCGGTAAAATCGAGCAATCCCTTTGGCTGGGTATCACCTTGGCATTTCGGGCTTAATCAAGGGCCGATTGTTTTGATGATCGAAAACTATCGTACCGGCTTATTGTGGCGATTGATGCGAAACTGCCCATACATCGCCGGCGGCTTGAGGCGTGCGGGTTTTAGCGGGGGTTGGTTATGACTCCTGAGCTTGTGGACAGCATCCCGGAAGTACCGGTTCGCGTTTTGTATGGCGCCACTACGCCGGTACCGGCAGTGCAATTGCTGTCGAACGGCCGATACCACGTGATGATCACGAATGCGGGAGGCGGCTACAGTCGCTGGAAGGACATCGCGGTCACGCGTTGGCGCGAAGATAGCACGCGAGACAATTGGGGCACGTTCTGCTATCTGCGCGATGCGGCGAACGGTACGTTTTGGTCAACTACCTATCAACCGGCACTCAATCCATCCGCGGTATATAGAGCAGAGTATTTGGAGGAGTGCGCGGTATTCCGGTGTTTTGAACAGGGCATGGATACCTGCACGGAGATTGCCGTTTCTCCGGAGGATGACATCGAAGTACGTCGAATTGGCATCACCAACCGCTCAGGAGCACGCAAGGTAATCGACCTGACGAGTTATGCGGAAGTGGTTCTCGCATTGGCTGCTGCCGACGCTGCGCATCCCGCTTTCAGCAATCTTTTTGTCCAGACAAAGATCGTCCGTGAGCAGCAGGCAATCCTGTGTAATCGACGGTCCGGCGCCGCCGGCCATGCGTCCCTGTGGATGTTTCACCTGTTTGTTCCCAGTGATTCGTTTCCGGGCGACATCTCGTATGAAACGGACCGGATGCGTTTCATTGGCCGAGGAAATACGCCTGTCAATCCGCAGGCGATGCTTAATGTCGCGGCGCTGTCGGGCAGCGATGGTTCCGTACTTGATCCGATTGTCGCTATCCGATGCCGGATAACACTGGAACCGGAACAATCGGCAACAGTTGCTTTCATCACCGGCATCGGTGAGACCCGTGACGCATGCTTGAAACTCATCGAAAAATACCAGGATACGCATTTGACCGATCGCATCTTCGGCCTGGCATGTATGCACAGCCAGGCGATCATGCGGCAGCTCAATGCGACCCGGGCCGACACACAACTCTATGGCCGGCTCGCCGACTCTATTATTTACGCCAATGCTTCATTGCGCGCCGATCCTGACATTATTATCAAGAACCACAGGGGACAATCTGGTTTATGGGGCAATTCAATTTCCGGGGATTTACCGATCGTGCTGTTGCAGATAGGGGAACCTGCCAATATCGATTTGGTGCGCCAGTTATTGCAGGCCCACGCTTACTGGCGTTTAAAGGGACTGACAGTCGATCTGGTGATCTGCGGCTCAGAAGGTGCCGGCAACCGGCAACTGCTTCATGATCAGATCGTGAAGCTGATCGCCACTGACGCCAAAGCCGATCTTAGCGATAAGCCGGGCGGAATATTCGTGAGACTGGCGGAGCCATTGTCGAGCGAGGACATGATTCTGCTTCAGTCGGTTGCCCGCGTGGTGCTTGATGACAGAGGTGGCACGCTGGCGGAACAGATCAAACGGCGCAGCCTTGCTGAGGCCGTTGTTCCGCTTTTTATACCAACTCAAACCCTGCACACAGAATCAGCGGCGGCCGTCAAGTCTTCTCTTGGCGATCTGATGTTTTACAACGGGTTTGGCGGATTTACACCTGATGGAAGCGAGTACGTCGTTACGATCGCACCCGGTCAGATGACACCGGCGCCGTGGGTGAACGTACTAGCGAATCCATCATTCGGCACCATCGTTTCGGAAAGCGGCTGCGCCAACACATGGAGCGAGAACGCACAGGAGTTTCTACTCACGCCCTGGTCGAACGACCCCATAAGCGATTCCGGCGGCGAAGCCTTTTACCTTCGGGACGAAGAAAGTGGACACTTCTGGTCGCCTACGCCCTGGCCCAGCCGTGGAGAGGGATATTACGTTTGCCGGCACGGATTCGGATACAGTGTGTTCACCCATACAGAGGATGGTATTGACTCCGAACTGCGGGTTTATGTGGCGTTGGATGCACCGGTCAAGTTCGCGGTGTTGAAGGTGTGCAACAAATCAGGCCGGTTGCGCCGCCTCTCCGTCACCGGATACATTGAATGGGTGCTGGGAGACTTGCGGCCAAAATCGATGATGCATGTGATCACGGAGATCGATCCCGACAGCGGCGCGCTCTTGGCGCGTAATGTATACAACGAGGAGTTCGGCGCACGGGTTGCTTTTTTCGATGTGGACGATGCGACGCGAAGTTTCAGCAGCGACAGGACTGAATTCATTGGTCGCAACGGAACGCTAACTAATCCGGCTGCAATGTCGTCGTCGCGTCTTTCCGGCAGGGTAGGCGCGGCACTTGATCCCTGTGCCGCAATCCAGGTACCGTTCGAGCTGGCCGATGGGCAGGAACGCGAGATCACTTTCAGGCTTGGAGCGGCTCAAAACGGCGATGATGTGCACCAGGTGGTGCAGCGTTTTCGAGGATCTGCTGCAGCGCGCAGCGCGCTCGAAGTCGTCACGAACTACTGGAAGCATACCCTCGGCGCGGTAAATGTTGAAACGCCCGATCCATCCATCAATATGCTGGCCAATGGCTGGCTGGTCTATCAAACCATGGCTTGCCGACTGTGGGGACGGAGCGCGTTTTACCAATCATCGGGCGCTTTCGGTTTTCGCGATCAACTGCAGGACGTGATGGCACTCGTTCATACCGAGCCTGACCTTGTGCGTGCGCATTTGCTCCTCTGCGCATCCCGTCAGTTCAAGGAAGGCGATGTCCAGCATTGGTGGCATCCCCCGATGGGCAGGGGTGTTCGTACCCGTTGTTCGGATGATTTCCTTTGGCTGCCATTCGCGGCGTGCCGCTATGTTTCGAGTACCGGTGATACCGGAGTACTGAATGAGTCCATCCATTTTCTGGAAGGCAGGCCGATCAAGCCGGAGGAAGAATCGTACTATGAACTACCCGGCCGGTCAGCCGAAACAGCGACGTTATACGAGCATTGCGTGCGGGCAGTACAAAGAGGCCTTTGCTTTGGCGGACACGGCCTGCCGCTCATGGGTACCGGTGACTGGAACGACGGTATGAATAAAGTGGGCGCACAGGGTAAAGGCGAAAGCATCTGGTTGGGGTTTTTCCTCCATGATGTGCTCATACAATTCGCTGAAGTTGCAAAGCTGCATGGTGATCCGGCTTTCGTCGAACTTTGTTACAAGGAAGCGGCAAAGCTTCGTCAGAATATCGAGCAGCATGGCTGGGATGGCGAATGGTACCGCCGCGCCTACTTCGACGACGGTACGCCGCTGGGATCGGCAAGTAACCCCGAATGCCGGATTGATTCTATTGCGCAAAGCTGGTCTGTTTTATCCGGGGCGGCTGATGCCAAGCGCTCGCGCATGGCCATGGACGCGCTCGACAAGCACCTGGTGCATCGTGATGATGCAGTGATCCAGTTGCTAACACCGCCATTCGACAAATCGATTCCGGACCCGGGCTATATAAAGGCGTATGTTCCCGGCGTCAGAGAGAATGGCGCGCAATACACACATGCGGCAGTCTGGGCAGCGATGGCATTTGCCGCCATGGGTGACAACCGTCGCGCATGGGAACTGTTGTCGATCATCAATCCGGTGAACCATGCCTTGAGCGTCGAGTCGATTGCAATTTACAAGGTAGAGCCGTATATCGTCGCATCCGATGTTTATGCGCTGTCGCCCCATACCGGCCGCGGTGGCTGGACCTGGTACTCGGGTTCGGCGGGCTGGATGTATCGGTTGATCGTGGAATCAATTCTGGGACTGCGGCTCGAAGCGGACAAGCTGTATATAGAACCCTGCATTCCTGAGCACTGGGCGTCGTTCAAGATGAACTATCGGTATCGGGAGACGGTCTATTACATCACGGTATGTCAAACGCAGGCAGCGGACGGTGTGACTCTGTTGACGGTCGACAACATTGAGCGGCATGACCTTACAATTCCTTTAGTTGATGATCGGCAGAAACACAAAGTCGATCTGCGAATTCACATTGCACGTGGCTAATGCAGCACAGCAGTGATTCGATTTCGAATAGATGAATGAAAAACGGTATGGAAAAGAGACCGGATGAGAGAAAAGACCGGAATTAAATTTTTGTTTGTGGATATTGGCGGTGTGTTGCTCACTGACGGATGGGGTCACGCGTTCCGCAAATTGGCGGACAAGGAGTTCGACCTGAATTCGGAAGAGATGGAAACCCGGTATAACCAGATACTCGATACTTACGAGTTGGGTAAACTCACCATTGAGGAATACCTCAGATGGGTGGTGTTCTACGAAGAGCGGTCATTTACTCCGGCTCAGTTTCGGGAATTCATGTTCGCCCAGTCGAAGCCTTATTTCAAAATGATCGAGTTGGTCCGTCGCCTTAAAGCAAAGTATGGATTGAAGATTGTCGTAGTCAGCAATGAAGCACGGGAACTGAATGAGTATCGGATTCGAAAATTCGAGCTGGACGGGTTTGTGGATTCTTTTATTTCTTCCTGCTTCGTCCACCTCCGCAAACCCGACGTGGACATTTTTCGGCTTGCTCTGGATATCACTCAGGCGAAAGCCCCGCAGGTAGTCTATATCGAAAACACCCCGATGTTCGTCCAGATCGCGGAAGGTTTGGGGATTCGAGGCATTCTTCATACGGATTATGTGTCCACGTGCGCAAAACTAGCTTCGTTCGGATTGCTAAATGACGAAGGAGTTATCCATGAAACCAGTTAACCCACGCATCCTGACGATTAATGGCGGCTCGTCGAGCATCAAATTCGCGGTGTTTGAGGCCGGTGACCCGCTCCGACGGATTCTGGAGGGCGGGGTTGAGCGAATCGGACTGCCGGAGGCCACGTTTGTGGTGAAAGGCTTGAACCAGATGGATAACTTTTCACGGTTAGTGACGGCGCCGGATCACACAGTGGCAGTATGCATTCTGATGGATTGGATCGAGGAACGCAGCAGGCTTGATGCATTGACCGCAGTGGGGCACCGCGTGGTGCATGGCGGGCCGAAGTATAGCAGGCCGCAGAGGATCACTGCGGAAATGGTTGAGGAACTGCGCCAGCTCAGTCCATTCGATCCTGAGCATATGCCGGAGGAGATCCTGTTGACCGAGGCGTTTCATCGCCGGTTTCCCGACCTGCCCCAGGTGGCGTGTTTCGACACGGATTTTCACCATGATCTGCCACGCGTGGCGCGGCTGTTGCCGATTCCGCGCCGTTACGAAGCGCAGGGTGTGCGGCGGTATGGGTTTCATGGGTTGTCATATGCGTTTCTTATGAGAGAACTGGCCCGCCTCGGCGGGATGGAGGCGGCGCAAGACCGGGTCATTCTCGCCCACCTTGGCAATGGCGCGAGTTTGGCGGCGGTGCGTGATGGCAAATCCATAGACACAAGCATGAGTTTCACCCCAACAGCCGGGGTGCCCATGAGCACACGCTCCGGTGATCTCGATCCCGGACTGGTTTGGTATCTGGCACGCACCGAGGGTTTCGATGCAAAACGATTCAATGAGATGGTCAATTTCCAGTCCGGGCTGCTCGGCGTGTCGGAGACCAGTTCCGACATGCATGACTTGCTTGACCATGAAACACAGGACGTACGGGCGGCTGAAGCGGTCGCGCTGTTTTGCTACCAGATCAAGAAATGGATCGGCGCATTCGCGGCGGCGTTGAGCGGACTGGATACGCTGGTGTTCGCCGGCGGCATCGGCGAGAAGGCACCCGTAGTCCGGGCCCGGATCTGCGAAGGGCTGGGATTCCTTGGAATCGAACTGGAAGAAAAGCGAAACGCGGCAAATGAAGGTGTGATTTCTATAGATTCCAGCCGGGTTATGGTCCGCGTCATTCACACAGATGAAGAACTCATGATAGCCGAGACGGTTTGTGACACTCTCGGCTTTGGCTCGAAAGAGTAAAAAAGGAATTCCGGCTAAGCGGCGGAACAATAATTTTGTATGAATCATTTTTCGGCGCAGTCTCCCTTAGCGAAACCGCCCATGACGGAGCAATAGGAATGCCGGCAATTGCGCAGACCACAATAAAACTGATTTATTAAACACGCTTTCAGCCAAGCGACAATAACGGATAAAAGCGAAACTCAAAAAATGAAAGGAGTGCTATTATGTTAAGGAAAGCCAAATCGCTAAAAGGTTATAAATTGCATAGCCGCGATGCGGAAATAGGAAAGGTCAAAGAATTCTACTTTGATGACCGACACTGGACGATTCGCTACCTGGTTGCCGACACAGGAAGTTGGCTTTTGGGCAGGCAAGTATTGATCTCGCCGTATGCGCTGGTCGGTGTGAATAAAGAAGGACAATACATAACTATCGATTTGACCAAAAAACAGATTGAGGACAGTCCGTCCTTGAACAGTGACAGGCCCGTCTCGCGACAATTCGAAGGGGATTACTATGAGTATTATGGATGGCCGATGTATTGGTACGGCCCATATATGTGGGGGTCTTATCCCTCTGTTGTGTATGATCGTGAAAAATGGAAAAAACCCACAAAAGGTGAGAAAGCGTGGGATCACCATTTACGCAGCACTTCTGCCGTGAGCGGCTATCACATCCAAGCCGCAGACGGCGAGATCGGCCACGTCGAAGATTTTGTAATCGATGACGAGACATGGGCAATTCGTTATCTAATCATCGATACACGGAACTGGTGGCCGGGGAAAAAGGTCTTGGTTTCAACGCAATGGATCGAGCGAGTTAGTTGGAGCGAGTCGACAGTCTTCGTCAATCTTCTTCGCGAGACCATCAAGCAATCACCGGAATACACGGAGGAGTTGCTGATAACTCGGGATTATGAAACCAGGCTGCATCGACATTACAATCGTCAAGGATACTGGGTCGATAAAGTGGCTGCCAAAAAGCATTCTCGCTGAAGTAAGCGCGAGAAAGGGTGTTGCGAATTATGAAAACAAAAAAGGCGTCTGAAAGGAACATTGCTATGAAGGTGAAAAATGGAGTTAGGAAAAACATCGCCGCGGAAATGAAGAAGTCGAACAAAATAGATAAACCATTATCGCCCGATCTGCTGCGAAAAATGAACGCGTATTGGCGTGCCGCGAACTATCTCTCGGTCGGCCAGATTTATCTCTATGACAATCCGCTGCTTCGGGAGCCGCTGAAATTGTCGCACGTGAAGCCGCTGGTGGTCGGGCACTGGGGAACGACACCCGGCCAGAACTTCATCTATGTGCATTTGAACCGGGTTATCAAAAAGTATGACCTGGATATGTTCTATATTGCCGGACCCGGTCACGGCGGCCCGGCGATTGTAGGCAATGTTTACCTCGAAGGAACTTGGAGTGAAGTTTATCCGAACATTACACAGGACGAAGCCGGTCTGAAAAACCTGTTTACGCAATTCTCGTTTCCCGGCGGGATTTCCAGTCATGTTGCTCCGACGACGCCGGGGTCGATTCACGAAGGTGGTGAGCTTGGCTATTCGCTCAGCCATGCTTTCGGGGCCGCATTCGACAATCCCGGCCTGATCGTCGCCTGTGTCATCGGCGACGGCGAAGCGGAGACGGGTCCTTTGGCGACCTCATGGCACTCCAACAAGTTTCTCAATCCGATTACCGACGGAGCAGTGCTACCGATCCTGCACCTCAATGGCTATAAGATTTCGAACCCAACCTTTTCTGCCCGCATCGAGCATGAGGAATTGGAGCAATTTTTGCGAGGCTGCGGCTGGACGCCTTATTTTGTGGAAGGCGATGACCCGGAAAAGATGCATCAACTCATGGCTGGTACTTTGGAAAAGGCCATCGAAGAGATCAGGCAAATCCAAAATAATGCACGGGACAAGAACGACTCCATTCGACCGCGCTGGCCAATGATCGTCCTCAAGTCACCGAAGGGCTGGACGGGACCGAAAGTCGTCGATGGTCTGCCAGTGGAAGGAACATTCCGATCACACCAGGTGCCACTCCTCGTGGATCCCGAGCATCCCGATCATATCCAGCAACTCGAAAGTTGGATGAAAAGTTACAAGGCAGAAGAACTATTCGATGAGAATGGCCGGCTCATGCCGGAATTGGCTGAACTGGCGCCTAAGGGAGATCGGCGGATGGGAGCCAATCCCCATGCCAACGGCGGGATTCTGCTGCGCGATCTGCACATGCCGGATTTCCGGGTTCACGCGGTGAATGTGCCTTCACCCGGAGCCGTTGACGAACAGGATACGCTTGTGCTGGGCAAGTACCTGCGTGACGTGGTCAAACTGAATCAGGATCAGCGAAATTTCCGGATATTTGGCCCCGATGAAACGCTTTCGAATCTTTTGGGCGCGGTTTTTGAAGAAACCAATCGTCAGTGGGACGCCCGAACGGTAAAGAATGATGAATTCCTCGCGCCCGCCGGACTCGTGCTGGATTCGATGCTCAGTGAACACCAGTGCGAGGGTTGGTTGGAGGGTTATCTGCTCACCGGACGGCATGGGCTGTTCAACAGCTATGAAGCCTTCATTCGCATCATCGATTCGATGTTCAGCCAGCATGCCAAGTGGCTGAAGGTAACGTTGGAACTGCCCTGGCGCCGGAAGATCGCGTCGCTGAACTATCTACTCGCCTCACACGTCTGGCAGCAGGATCACAACGGTTTCACGCACCAGGACCCCGGTTTTCTCGACCACGTCATCAATAAAAAGGCCGATATCGTGCGCGTATATCTTCCGCCCGACGCTAATTGCCTGTTGTCGGTCGTTGATCACTGCCTGCGCACTCGTCATTACGTCAACGTGGTGGTTGCGGGAAAACACGCACTGCCCCAATGGCTGACCATGGACGCGGCGGTCATGCACTGTACGGAAGGAATCGGTATCTGGCAATGGGCCAGCAACGATCAGGGTGCCGAGCCGGACGTGGTGATGGCCTGTTGCGGAGATACGCCCACGCTGGAGATTTTGGCGGCCGTTTCCATCCTTCGCCAGCATCTGCCTGAGCTGAAAATCCGGGTGATCAATGTCGTCGATCTGATGAGGTTGCAGCCTCAAGCCGAACACCCGCACGGACTGAGTGATACCAATTACGATTCGCTTTTCACTAAGAATAAGCATATCATCTTCGGCTTCCACGGTTACCCCTGGTTAGTCCACCGGCTAACCTACCGCCGGAACAATCGCAACCTGCATGTCCGCGGCTACGTGGAAGAAGGAACAATCACGACGGCTTTTGACATCAGGGTGCAAAACAAGCTGGACAGGTTCCACCTGGTGCAAGACGTGGTGGATCGCCTGCCGCAGTTGGGTTCCAAAGGGGCATACCTGAAGAAGATGGTGCATGACAAGCTCATTGAGCACAATCAGTACATCGACAAACACGGCCAGGACATGCCGGAAATCAGAGACTGGAAGTGGAGTCCGGAAGGAACATAGAAAGAGAAAGAGCTGAGAATGGAGGAGAAATAATGCGCATTGGCATTGCTGCGGACCATGGCGGGTTTGAGTTGAAAGTGCAACTGATTGCTGACCTCAAGACTGCCGGTTATGAGGTGGAGGACTTCGGCGCCCATGAACTGGTTAAAGGAGATGACTACCCTGATTTTGTGGTGCCTCTTGCCAGAGCTGTGGCGAAAGGTGAAATTACCCGGGGACTGGCCATCTGCGGCAGCGGTGTAGGTGCTTGCGTTGCGGCCAACAAAGTGCCCGGCGTGCGTGCGGCGTTGATCACTGATTCCTTCTCCGCTCATCAGGGGGTAGAGGACGACGACATGAACGTTATGTGTCTGGGCGGCCGGGTTACCGGATATGCTTTGTCCTGGGATTTAGTCCAGATGTTCCTGAATGCCAATTTTAAGGGGGACAAAAGGTTCAAACGCCGTCTTGAAAAAGTGGCTGCTTTGGAAAAAGAGAGGAAGGTTTAATTGGAGGTTTCAGAGATGAGTTCAAAAGAGCTTATAGTCACTGCCGGGGCAATGGTTGCTGAGCACAAAGGTCTTCTGGCCATGGATGAAAGTAATCCAACCTGCAACAAACGATTTGCCAGATTGGGGATTCCCCAGACCGAGGAGGCCCGGCGTGCTTATCGGGAATTGATTTTGACCACTCCCGGTCTCGGCGAGTGCATTAGTGGCGTGATCCTCTATGATGAGACCATACGTCAACAAAAGAAAGATGGCACTTCCTTTGTTAAAGTTATCACCGACGCTGGCATCATTCCCGGTATCAAAGTCGACACCGGCGCAAAGGACATGGCCGGTCATCCTGCAGAGAAAATAACCGAAGGTCTGGATGGATTACGCGACCGATTGGCTGAATACTTTCAAATGGGCGCTCGTTTTGCCAAGTGGCGCGCGGTGATTACCATCGCCGATGGCATTCCCAGCCGGGGTTGTATTGAGGCCAATGCGCATGCGCTGGCTCGCTATGCTGCCTTGTGTCAAGAAGCAGGAATGGTTCCCGTCGTCGAGCCGGAAGTGCTCATGGACGGCGGCCATACTCTGGATCGATGCTATGATGTAACGGAGGAAGTCTTGCAAACGGTTTTCAGCCAACTCTATATCCAACGAGTGATGCTGGAGGGTATGATCCTGAAACCCAACATGGTGCTTCCGGGATTGATCTGCCCCACACAAGAAACGGTGGATGAGGTGGCCGACGCCACGGTGGGGTGTCTCTTGCGAGCTGTCCCCGCTGCTGTTTGCGGGATTGTGTTCTTATCGGGCGGCCAATCCGGTGAACTGGCCTCGGCCCGTTTGAATGCCATGAATGTCAGATTCAAGTCGCGATTGCCTTGGGCGTTGGCGTTTTCGTTTGCCCGTGCCATCCAGCAACCGGCTTTGGAGATTTGGCATGGCGAGGAGGCCAACGTGCCCGCGGCACAGCAAGCTCTGTATCATCGGACCAAGTGCAATCGGGCTGCGCGTCGTGGCGAATATAATGCCACAGTGGAAAGGACTCGAACATGACAACGAATACCCCGCAACTTACAAAACGCGCGGCATGGCAGGCTCTGAAAGCCCATTACACAAAAATCCGGAATATGCATCTTCGGAAGCTCTTTGCGGACGATCCAAAGCGCGGGGAGCGCATGACAACTGAGGCCATCGGTATCTACTTTGACTATTCAAAGCATCGCATCACCGACGAGACGCTCGGGCTCCTCGTGCAATTAGCGGAGGAATCTGGCCTGCGTGCTCGCATCGATGCCATGTTCCGGGGCGAAAAAATCAACGTCACGGAGAAGCGGGCCGTCCTGCACGTGGCCCTGCGCGCTCCCAAAGGGAAATCCATCGTCGTGGACGGTGAAGATGTCGTGCCTAAAGTTCACGCCGTGCTCGATAAGATGACCGGTTTTTGCAACCGGGTGCGCAGCGGGGAATGGAAGGGCCACACCGGCATGCCGATCCGTAGCGTCATTAATATCGGCATTGGCGGATCTGATCTTGGGCCGGTCATGGCGTATGAGGCATTACGGCATTATAGCCGGCGTGACCTTACCTTCCGCTTTATCTCCAACATCGATGGCACTGACTTCGCCGAGGCTATACGCGACCTCGCCGCTGAGGAGACTCTCTTCATCATCTCGTCGAAGACCTTTACGACCCTGGAGACAATGACCAACGCGCACACAGCCCGCGACTGGGCTCTGAAGACTTTGAAACATCCCGCTGCTGTTGCCAGGCATTTCGTCGCAATCTCAACCAACGTCGGGGAAGTGGCTAAGTTCGGCATCGACACAGCAAATATGTTCGAGTTCTGGGATTGGGTTGGCGGGCGGTATTCGATGGACTCGGCAATCGGCCTCTCGACGATGATCGCCATTGGCCCTGAAAATTTCCGCGCCATGCTCGACGGTTTCCACCAAATGGACGAACATTTCCGTACTGCCCCTTTCGAGCGCAACCTGCCGGTACTCATGGGATTGCTGGGTATCTGGTACAACAACCTCTTTGATATACAGACCGTTGCTGTTCTTCCGTATGAACAGTATTTGAAGCGCTTTCCGGCTTACCTCCAGCAGTTGACGATGGAGAGCAACGGAAAGCACGTCACGCTTGACGGAACCGAGGCTGCTTATCAGACTGGGCCAATCTACTGGGGAGAGCCGGGTACTAACGGGCAGCATTCTTTTTACCAGATGATCCATCAGGGGACCAAACTCATTCCCTGTGACTTTATAGGATTTATTCAGCCTCTTAATAATCTGGGACGCCACCATGATTTGCTTATGGCAAACATGTTTGCCCAGGCTGAGGCGCTGGCTTTCGGCAAAACGCCGCAGGAGGTCCAAGGCGATGGCACACCCGCATGGTTGGTGCCGCATAAAACTTTCGAAGGCAACCGTCCGTCCAGTACGATCCTTGTGGAACGGCTAACTCCGGAGGCGTTGGGGAAGCTCGTTGCCTTCTATGAACACAGCGTCTTCACGCAAGGCGCAATTTGGCAAATTGATTCGTTTGATCAGTGGGGCGTCGAACTGGGAAAGGCCCTTGCCGTGCGAATTATCCCCGAACTTGAGACCGGGACCGAGCACCAACTCAAACACGACAACTCAACTAACACCCTGATCCAGCGATACAGGAGATATAAGAAATAGGCTGGTCACAGCGCAACGAAAGGAGTTTTATGATGAACAATATGATGAACTACACAAACGGATGGATGGGCGGAGGAATGTGGATTTGGACGGTGATCGGTGTACTGGTGGTGGTCCTTCTGGTTATCGTGATTACCAAGCTGTCCAATAAAAAATAGCGAGTTCACAACCCGCCTGAGAAGTGAACTGTTAGAACCATAGAAAACATAGTAGGAGACTCCCTATGAAGGAAAAGGAACACGTAACCGAACATAAACCGGAATCGAAACTGGGATCGAAGCCTGATGCGAAGGATGATCTCAAATCCCTGCCCATGTCTGAACTACAGGCAAAGTTGGGGTCATCGCCGGACGGTCTCACCCAAGCCGAGGCGCAGAAACGGCTGACCCAATATGGGCCGAATGAGATTGAAGAAAAAAAGACCAATCTGTTTCTGAAATTTCTCAGCTATTTCTGGGGTCCTATCCCGTGGATGATTGAAGTGGCGGTTATTCTGTCGGGTGTGGTCCGGCACTGGCCGGATTTTTTCATCATCCTGCTTCTGCTTCTGACCAACGCCGTCGTCGGATTCTGGGAAGAGCACACGGCGGGCAACGCCATCGAGGCCCTCAAAGCCAAGCTGGCGATCAATGCCCGGGTGAAACGTGACGGGAAGTGGATCAACCCGCCGGCGCGTGAGTTGGTGCCGGGCGACATCATCCGTCTGCGCCTGGGCGACATCGTTCCGGCGGATGCGCGTTTGCTAGATGGCGACCCGGTGGAGGTGGATCAATCCGCGCTGACGGGAGAGTCGTTGCCCGCCGAGCGTAAATCGGGCGACGCGGTATTCTCCGGTTCGATTATCCGCCAGGGCGAAATTGGCGCAATGGTCTATGCCACGGGGGCGAACACCTACTTCGGCAAGACGGCGCAATTAGTGCAGGAGGCACATACCGTCAGCCACTTTCAAAAGGCCGTTTTGAAGATCGGCAATTACCTGATTATTTTGGCGGTAGCTCTGGTGGCGGTGATTATTGGTTTCGCAATCTATCGTGGCGACGCAATCCTCACTACGCTGCAGTTTGCCTTGGTGTTAACCGTGGCCGCGATTCCCGTGGCGATGCCGACGGTGTTGTCGGTGACGATGGCAGTTGGCGCGCGCCTGCTCGCCAAGAAGCAAGCAATCGTGAGCAAGTTGGTGGCCATCGAGGAATTGGCGGGTGTTGACGTGCTGTGTGCGGATAAGACCGGCACTCTGACCCAGAACAAGCTGACGCTGGGCGATCCGTTCGGCGTGAACAGCATTCCTGCCGATCAAGTCATTCTCAACGCCGCGCTGGCGTCGCGTGCGGACAATAACGATACTATTGACCTGGCCGTCCTGGGGGGACTAAAAGACAAAGAGGCCTTGAAAGGCTATCAGGCGGTCCATTTCCAATCCTTCGATGCTGTGCATAAGCGTACCGAAGCCACCGTCAAAGCCAAAGACGGAAAGACGTTCAAAGTGACAAAAGGCGCGCCGCAGGTTATTTTGGCATTGTCGGCCAATGCCGGGCAAGTGAAGTCCGCCGTTGATAAGGCAGTCAACGAATTTGCGGCGCGTGGCTTTCGTTCGTTGGGCGTGGCGCGGGCCGAGGGCGATGGGCAATGGCAGTTTGTTGGCGTATTGCCCCTGTTCGACCCGCCGCGGGAAGATGCCAAAGCAACTATCGCGACCGCGCTGGCAATGGGCGTAAAGGTCAAGATGGTTACGGGTGATGCACTGGCTATCGCCAAAGAAACCGCGAAAAAGTTAGACATGGGCACAAATATTCTCGATGCCGGGGGCTTAGGCGATTCGAAAAAGCAAGAGACTACAGAGGTGTCCGAGTCCATCGAGAAGGCCGACGGTTTTGCTCAGGTATTCCCCGAACACAAGTTTCACATTGTGGATGTGTTGCAAAAACTCGGCCACATCGTCGGCATGACGGGTGATGGGGTAAATGATGCCCCCGCGCTGAAGAAAGCCGACTGCGGCATCGCCGTTTCAGGCGCGACAGACGCTGCGCGCGCGGCGGCGGCTATCGTACTGATGACACCCGGTCTGGCAGTAATAATTGACGCGATCAAGGAGAGCCGGAAAATATTCCAGCGGATGAACAGCTACGCGATCTATCGCATTGCCGAGACGCTGCGCGTGCTGTTATTCATGACGCTGGCGATACTGATCTTTAACTTTTATCCATTGACGGCGGTGATGATCGTAATGCTGGCGTTGCTCAACGACGGCGCCATCCTGTCCATTGCCTATGACAACGTTCATTATAAGGATCAGCCTGAAGCCTGGAATATGCGTATGGTGCTCGGGATCTCCACGGCGCTCGGTGTCATCGGGGTCGTCGCCGCCTTCGGGCTGTTTTATCTTGGCGAGCGCGTCTTTCATCTCGACCGCGCACACATCCAGACACTGATGTATTTGAAGCTGTCTGTGGCCGGACATCTGACGATCTTCCTCACGCGCACGCGCGGTCGTTTTTGGTCCATACGCCCCGCCAAGATTTTGTGGATAGCTGTGCTCGGCACGCAAATTGTGGCGACGTTGATTGCGGTTTACGGGTTGTTTATGACGCCCATCGGCTGGGGTTGGGCCGGGTTCGTATGGGGATATGCGCTGCTGTGGTTCCTCGTCAATGACAACGTGAAACTGCTCGCGTATCGGATTTTTGATCCCGCCAAAGCCGAGGTTAAGCCTGAGGTCAAAGCCGGGTCTAAAGCCGATCCAAAGTCTGATGCAAAACCCGAAGTTAAGCCCGAAGCCAAAGCTGAACCAAAAACCGATTCGAAGGCCGAGCCGAAAACTCAATCCAAACCTGAATCAGAGCCTAAAGCCGATACCAAGCCTGATGCCGAAGGTGATACTAAAATTTCGGCTAAAGCTGATGCCAAACCGGAAGCTAAAGCGGAGACCAAAGCTGAAGACAAAGCTGACCCCAATCCTGAGGTTAAAGCCGGGTCTAATACCGATCCAAAGCCTGATGTCAATTCCGAAGTTAAGCCCGAAACCAAAGATGAACCGAAAACAGATTCGAAGGCTGCGCCAAAACCAGAAGCCAATGCTGAAGCTGAGACTAAAATCAAAACAGCAGAGCCTAAGCCTGATGCCAAAGCTGAGCCTAAATCTGAAACCAAAGCTGAACCTCAACCTGAAGCTGAAGCCAAATCCAAGACGCCGTCCGATTTGACGCCTGGGCTTGTCAAGCGAGTCCATAAACTTTATGAGGAACTGGGACGCGAGGACATTCAAGCAGTTCAGGACTGGGAGAAGGCGGAGCGGGAGACTCGGAAAGATGAACCCAATAAATAAACAGACTCAAACCATAAATGAATTTATTGAGATCCTTAAAATATAAGGGATTGAAACAGTCGTCGATGTGCGAATAATAGCGGCTTCTGGCCACAATCCCCAGTATAACAGGGAAATATTAAATGAAATTTTAACCAGGAAGATAGAGGCTTTGAAGTCGCCTATGAAATGAATACTGCGAGAAAAATGTGTTGTACTTGCATTCTAATATGTTCGTTACTTCTATCTGTTATCCGCGCATTTTCTCTACGGCTGATTTATCTTGGAGACCTAGTGGGAGAAAGGATATTACTGTCTCCTCTCAAAGTATCCCTCACCATGTTGAGGCTCCACCAAATATTGAGGGTAAACGAATCATTTCGTACATCTCCATTATTCTCTCTTATTAATCTAACCACCTACTATTAAAGGATGAAATCAAAACTTCTTACTATTTTTAGTTGTTGGCAAGCTACTTGCTATTACTCTTTTATAATCCTGGTCATCTCAACCAAGATCAACTTGAAGGTTGAAGAGAAGAGTAAAGCAAACGAATTTCCGAATAGAGAAAAAGGGAATGAGCAGGATGCAATAAGAAGCACCTTCAGCTTTTGGAAGGTAAATAAGGAGGTTCCGACTATGTACTACTATTGGGGAATGCATGGATATTGGTGGTTTTTCTGGATCGTTCTCTGGATATTGTTCTTTTCCTTCCTGATGCCGGTGAGGCGGACTTACTACCGGCAAATGCAATCTCCTCTGCAAATCCTGCAAAGGAGATATGCCGCTGGGGAGATCACGAGTGAGGAATACGAAGAACGGCGGACCAAACTTCAGCGTGATGTCAATATTAAATAGGGATAGGCGACGATAATAACCTCCAGCCATGAAATCAAATCATGTCGTAACCGTCTCCTCATATATAGAAGGCGTCGCCCACAAGGTTGAAGTGACTGCGACGGCGCTATATGAGGCCGCGGCGTTTGGGCTAAAGGAGATCTGGGATAAGAGTTAAAAGTGTCCCGATATGCACAGCTAACATTCAAATAGTACAACTGTTTCTTCATGCGGAGTCGGGAAGTGCGTAACACATCCCTTAAACTAGCATAACCTATTCATCGTGCGTGTCACAAACCGCTACGTTAAGTTAGAGTTCACTCAAAATATCTTCATGAAAGAGAGATCATATGAAAAGAAATTCTAAACTGATCGGTACGATTTCAAAAATTCTTGTGCCATCAGACGGATCAAAAACAGCTAAAAAAGCAGCTGCGTATGCTGTTGACCTCGCCAAACAATTGAAAGCCTCAATTATTATAATGAGCGTTATTGATCAGCGTTCGCTGATATCCCGGATGGTTCCCGCATCGGAGACGGTAATGCACACAATAGAACCTCTTGAAGATTCTCTGAGAGAGGCTGCCGAAAGGTATGCCGGAGAAATAAAGAAACTGTGCGATAAAAACGGTGTCGCATCAAAGATTTCTATAAAGACAGGGCATCCTGTGGAGGAGATTGTGAAAGAGGCAAAGAGGTCAAAATCAAATCTCATTGTTATGGGCTCGCATGGAAGGAGTGCCTTATCAGCCGCAGTCCTTGGTAGTGTTTCCTATGGTGTTATCCACAATGATAAACGTATTCACGTGCTCATTGTGAGGGGTTGATTGAAATAGCTTTTTATATCCATTGACATTGATGCGCAGGATTATCTTAGAATTGACGGGATGGCGAAAGACTTAGGATTGAAATGGAAGCGGCAATTATTAATGAATTATATAAAACTCTCTCACTAGGACGCGGTGGCTTTTAAAAAAAACATGATTTTTAACTCTGATCTAAGCAGGTCGAAAAGCGATTGATAAAATGAAAGCAAAAGGAAATTTGATTTATGAACATTAAAGTTTTTTATTATTCAAAATGGCAAAAGGATGGGAAGTTAAATAGACACTGGGAGAGGGAATTTGATTCAATTGAAAAAGCAAAAGAATCAGTTAAAACAGAAAAGCCTTATCAAGCGTGGTTTAAATTAGAAAACGAGTTGTATTTTTATTTAGAACAGATTGGTTGGGAACAATACTTGAAAAATTTGACACCATAGTTGCCAGGTTAGCATTAGCGCCAGCAAACGTTAAAGATTAAACTTATTAAGGAACTGATACATCTTTATTTGCAAAGGATAACATTGATATTACATAAAAAAGATAAGGAGAATAATTCATGGAAAAACTTAATTTAACTTCCCAAGAAAAAGACGATCTGTTGATGGTCCTTGAAAGATACCTGCCGGACATCAGAAGTGAAATCGCGAATACGGATAGAAAAGAATTTCGCAAAGAACTGAAAGAGCGTGAAGTCTTCATGGCAGATCTTATTGGGCGACTGAAACACTGAACGTTTTTTTGAAGACATTACCGTTGCTACTCTAACCCCGCGCCGCTTGCGATCTCCAACAACGATGGAATTGCATAGATATGTGAACATAGGCCTCAGAATAGTTCGAAATTACATGTTACAAAAATTCTAAAGGTAGCAAGACATAGATTTTATCAGGCGTATTCCTGTTGTCGACTGGTTAACCCAATATTGCAATAAAGGGAGGCTCCAGGCAACGCGAAAAATAGCACCTATTTAGGTGCCTAGATCATGGAGGTAATCGAAATGAGAATGAGAAACTCTTTTGCAGCATTGATTTTTGTCGTAATTCTTGTCATTGGTGTAGGATTAGCATTTGCCATGTATAGAGTACCGGCTGACATGCAAAGAACAGGAATTATTGGATTCATTACCTTTGTTATCGCCTTTGTTGTTTCTTCTGCAATTAAGGTTGCGGATCAGTGGGAAAGGGTGGTGATATTGCGGTTAGGCAAGTTCCGCGCTCTCAAGGGTCCTGGACTGTTTTTCATTATTCCGGTATTTGATATGATTCCTTACTGGATCGATACCCGCGTCATCACGACTGGTTTCAAAGCAGAAAAAACCCTTACCAAAGATACAGTACCGGTGGATGTGGATGCCGTGCTGTTTTGGAAAGTTGTGGACCCCAAGAAGGCGGCCCTTGATGTGGCCGACTTTCAAAGCGCTATAAGTTGGGCCTCCCAAACAGCCCTGCGCGATGTGATCGGCAAGACCATGCTTTCAGATATGCTGGAAGGAAGGGACAAAATTAGCAACATGCTACAGAAGATTATTGATGAGCGCACCGAACCTTGGGGCATCAACGTCATCTCGGTAGAAGTAAAGGATGTTTTGATTCCCTCTGGTCTGGAGGATGCCATGTCCATGCAGGCGCAGGCGGAAAGAGAGCGCCAGGCCCGGGTGATCTTGGGTGATGCCGAGCGACAGATAGCGGAGAAATTTACCGAAGCTGGTAAGAGATATGAGGACAATCCCATTGCCTTTCATTTGAGGGCCATGAACATGCTTTATGAGGGTTTGAAGCAGAATGCAACGATAGTAATCGTTCCCAGCACAGCCGTGGAAAGCATGCAACTTGGGGGGCTTGCCGGGATGACAGCGCTGACCATGGGATTAGGTCAGGAGCGCGCAAACAAAGATAAGAAAATAGAAACAGCGAATAATGCATGATAGGGGAAATCATCATCAGTTCCGGCACTTGAAGATTTTTCCATCTGGGGTCGTGCTACTATAAAACTCGATCTTGGAGGCTTGACAACAATCAATGCTTCCAAGGAGGAATGGATGGATATCAAAATTTAGCACATTCACGCTAGAGTTTATCATTAACATCAGTATTAACGGACAGTATGCCATGAGCGCTATTTATAGGGCGAAAAACAAAATATTTTAAAGAGAGACTGAAAGACAAAGTTAATAAAAATATTAAACGAGGAGGCGAATAATGGAAGATATTAGAAGAATACTTGCTGTGAGTTGGATGACTCAATATTGTCAGAGGACAGTTCATTACGCGGTTTCACTGGCCGCAAAGTACGGTGCTGAACTTTCCGTGATTCATGTAATCGATACTTTATGGTCGCAAGGTTGGAATTTGCCCACAATGTCGCAGGAGGAATCCCGAGAGAAGGATGAGGAAAGAATTCAGTCGGAACTGGATAATATTATCAGCGGTGAAACAAAAGGAGGCGTAAAGATCAAAACTATTATTAAGGAAGGCGATCCAATTGAGGAAATTCTGAAGGTTATTGAGGAAGAAAAGATTGACCTGGTCATTTTGCGCGCCCATGAAGAAAGCCGTATCGAACGCCTGCTGGTTGGTGGAAGTAACGATGCGTTAATACGGAAAATGCCCTGCTCTATTTTATTGGTAAAAAAAGAACCTGATTCCGTTTAATATTAAACAACTTGATAAGTGGAATTTGCCTTTATAGGTGCTGTCAAGATTAAAAATCGTTTCTTTCCTATAGTAATTAATGGACTTAAGACATAGGAAAGAGCGATTTTTATTCTACAATCTATGAAAAATGTAGGGCTGTTTTGAAGTCGCCGTGAAATGTTTTATATAGAAGCGTAAAACGCCAAGATAAAATCATATATTTAAGATAAAATCTTGTTGGGAGGAGAGATGATGAAAAGACTTTTATGTATAACGGCATTGATAATGGTTTTTTTGTTTACAATTAACACAGCATTTGCTCAGACTTCGTTTAAGGTCGCTTGGAAGGAAGGCAAAATTCTGTGTTTGCTCGTGCCTCCAAATACAACAAAAGAACAACTAAAAGATTTTATTTATAAAATAAGACAAGAAAAGAAGGATAAAACATTATCAACATTCCTTCCTCCTGTTAACTTGGGATTGCCCGACAAATACACAAACTTTATTGTTTTTATCTTTTCAGACCCAAAATGGGCAACGATTGAAGAGTATAATAAATATGAAAAGGCAGAAATGAAAAGCAAGGTGGCACAAACATATTTGAACCATGTGGCTGCATCATATTGGTATGATCGTGATGACAGGGAATATGGTGCCCTCGGCCATAGCGATGGTGTTTTAAAATCCAACAATTACGAAAAATTATTTTGATCCGATGCTACTAACAAACCCCGCATACCTTCACCAACCGTGGCTTTCCGGTGTTTGGAGTTTAATCTTCAATCGCTTTTTTCTTACCTAAGTCTATCATATGTTTCGAATAAGCGTCAATC
>PLGI01000081.1 GCA_003139775.1 Syntrophaceae bacterium
GTACATTTTCAGGGGAAAGAGAGTAATGTGTTGCCCTTTTCATTTGCTTTACTTGCTCATGAGCCAATCTCTAGCAGTATCGATATCGGTAAACCATTCCCATGACAAACCAGCATATTTTGATGCAATCTTATAGTGATCGTTTTTTGGAATGTCCACTATTGCGGATGGAATCTCATAAATAATGGAAGGATGATTTCTGACAAAACGATAGAGTTCTGTATGAGGTAAACGGCCACCAATGGCACGAATATCAAATATGGCTTTCTTTGCTCTATTTGCTTTTAGGATAGAGTCCACTTCATTCATCATCTTTTCAAATTCACTATCTATTGCATTGCCTGTTACTACAACTTCAAGAAATCTGTCATTTACAGATGATGAGATTTGATATTCTTTTGCCGTTTCCATTTATGGAATCCTTTATGTGTTTCAGCGGTTAATTAAACTTATCTACTCGAGAAAACGTTCAAGGGTTAAACAGAAAATCGATCATTGTTGAGTACGCAACCCTAAAAATCAGACATTGTCAAGGTGAGATTTGGTGCCGCAATGTTTGTCCGTTAAAAATCCTAAATGCTCACTTACAGGAAGTAAGTCTTATCCTTTAACTTTTCTTTAACCTTAAAATATACCATTGACGTAAACACATAATAATGTTATCAATTTTTTAGTAGCGAGCGGGTTCAAATCCCGCCTTCGGCACCATTTATCAAACGGTACTTACCAGACGCCCGCTATCAATTATTGCCGCAATTATTTTTCAAGATTACTTAATTTCTGTTGGATTTAAAGCATTATTGTCTGGTTGAATATGCCTTTTTCGGTTCTCTTTAATGATTTGCTCTATTTCAGCGCCATATAATTTTAGTTTTCGCTGCGATAAATATTTTTCAATATTTCCCGTATCCTGTGCGAGTTCCAACAAGTTTTTATCCGGCAGAAACATGAATATGGCGCGGTTTTCTTCTTTTGCTCGCTGAAAACGCCAAGCATAAAGCCTTTTGAACAATTCTCTCTGCTCATCATTCAAGGAATAGTAGCCCGTGATTTTTGTGTGTCCATGCCGGTCGATTCTTTTTTCCCGCCAATTGGCGGCGGCAATTTTAGCAAAATCCTCTCCGGCGGCATCTTTCAAATCTTTTATAACCAACTCCGCCGCTTGTTTTTCATAAAGCGCCGGAAGATATATGACATCCTGCACGGCGTATTGCAGTTGTTCCTCGGTCAATGGCCGGTTATCCCAACGCGAGCGTTGCATTTTTTTGCTTTTTTTCAATTCCACGCCCAAAAATTGTGTAATCATTTTTTCCAGCGAAAGCTGTTTAAAGCCCAAGAGAAGTGCCGCCCGATGCGTATCAAAAATATTTTTGAAATCAAATTTGTAATCCCGCTTCAGAAGACGAATATCGTTATCCGCGGCATGAAGAATCTTGACAATTTGCTGATTACCAAAATATTTACCTAAAAAAGATAAATCAAGATTATTCAAAGGGTCAAAAACATAGGTCGTAGTATTAGCATGAATTTGGATGAGACAGAGTATTTCTTTAAAATAGCGAAAGGAATCGTATTCCGTATCAATACTTAAAACTTTTGCCCGCTTAAAATCATCGATTGCGTGCTGTAATTTTTTAGGTGTATCTACCAAAAGCCATTTTGTATCCATATCCATGAAATATAATTTAACCGAATTGTGCATTTAAAGCTACGAAAATGATTTAGAGGATAACAAATTTTTTATCCGGACGCGGCAAGAGAAGAGTCTTCTCTTGCCGCAATCCGACTGATCATAATTTCAGATAAGCAATTTTAAAACTCAGAAGAGAGACCGCCTTTAAATGTGATTCCCGGCATGGGGTAATAAGTATTGGCACTCCAGGGAGCCCCATCCACGCCAAAAGAAGAATATTTCACGTTGGCCAGATTCTCCACACCCACAAAAGCGGTCATGCGTAGTTTTCCAAAAGATGGCTTATATGAAAGATAAAGATTGATAAGACTGTAGCTATCTAACTTTTCAGCAGTGTTATTGTAGTCCTGAGATAGAAAGCAATCCCCCACATAGCGCATTTCAGGACGTAACATCAGATTATAAGGCAGATAAATCTCCAGACCTAAAGTTGCCATCCGGTTCGGTACGAGCCACAACTCCTTTTTATTATAAAGTCCATCCTCATAAGTAGCTTTATGATAGGTAAAGTTACCATAAAGCAAGGCATATTTCTCCCATAAATAGGAAAGGGAAATCTCTGCGCCGTCATGGCGCGTACTTCCGGTATTTTGATTATAGCCAGTCGGAAAAGTTCCCACATACTGGATTTCATCCTCCATATCAATCCTAAACAGGGTCAATCCTATTTTCAGGTTATTCAGCGGATAAAATTCAGTGCCTACTTCGGTACTGATACCTTGTTCTTTATCAAGGTTCTTTAAAAATCCTCCACCGGCACCATTGAAAGAGGCCACTTCATCGATAAAAGGAATGCGGTAAACGGTCGCGTATTTAGCAAATACTTTTGATTTCTTTCCCCAAAGCCAGGTTAACCCTGCTTCATAAGCTTCGGCACTATAAGTATTTTTTGTATCTGTAAAACTGTTGCCGGGATTGTAAAAATCCGTATTTGAACCGCTTATATCTGTCCTTTCCGATCGGTAACCGCCGCTGATAACAAGATCCTTTAATATACTGAATTCATCACGGATATAGCATCCCAGACTCTCCCGCGTAAAATCCGCTGTGCTCGATTTTGCCGCTCTCTCCCGATCGCTGAAAAAATCCTTTCTGTAAGGTTCGTTATAATAATCCACACCCACTATCACTTTGTTATCAAATCCTAAAATTTCTTTGGTTAGAATATATTTCGGTGTAATGCCATATGTGTCGGCGTTTATGTCGGAATATACATACCAGGACGCCATATTCATTTGCAGATCTTTTTTACCATACAAAAAATTGATTTCCAGTTGTCCCCATGATCCCCAGAAAGATTTAATGCCCAGATTGACGTTGGTATATTTATCCGATCCGTCATCGTCGGAATGAGCGGGAGACCAGGGACCGGCTGACGGCTGATACTGTTGCCTATCCTGCGCCATCTGTTCTTTAGTCAGGGCGCCCGGCATTTGATAATCTGTTTTATTAAATGAAACGCCCAGCGAAACATTCAACAAGTCGTTGGCGGAATATCCCAAATCAAAACCGCCGCCTTGCGTGGAATATTTCGAACGCTCCCGATAACCGAAGTTAAAATTATTTTCTCCATTTACCGCGTATGTCCATTCACCGGCGGCGCCTGTTATGCCTACCCGTTCGTCGTTGAGACCATAGCTGCCGGCAAGAATCGACACATTGAACTTTGGTTCTCCTTTGCCTTTCTTGGTGATGATATTAATAACGCCGCCGATTGCCGCGTCGCCATAGAGGACACTGCCCGGTCCCCGAACAATCTCGATTTTTTCTATAGTGTCAACCGGTATCTCCAGCCAATTGATTGAAGACATATCAGTCCGGTTTAGACGGCGGCCATCCAGCATAACCAGGGTTTTTCCGTAAGGATTATCACCGCCGATGCCGCGCATGTCGATATACGCCTGCGAGGAATTACCGCTGGAAGTGCGAAATTGTACACTTTCGAGTTTATCCAGCGCTTCAACGACAGTTGTCGCTCCTGACTTTTCGATTTCTTCGGCAGTAATGACACTAACGTTCGCCGGAGCTTTGCGGATTTCCTGAGTATCGCGTGTCGCGGTAACGACAACTTCGCCCATCGTCACAAGCGCATTAGGCGTATAATCATTGTCACTCCCGGCATTAGACGCATCGGCTGCATCAGGCGCAGCATAATTTCTACTCTCGGCATGTAATACTGAAAAACTGACTACGGAAAACAACAGAACTAAAATTAAGACTTTCTTCATGGAGCGTCTCCTTTCCCCCTCGGGATTAAAGTAAGTTAGACTCACCATAAAGTTTCCTGGCTTGCGGCGACCTACTTTCCACTCCTTCCCGATGCAGAAGCATCAGTGGATTAACATGGATTTCGTTCCGCTTACAGTTGCGGGGCAGCGCCGGACTTTAACCGGCTTCCTTTATTGGCAGTCTTTGCTAATTTCTTTCTTCGTCTAACTTTGTTGGTTTCGTCGTCGGCTTCCTCAACGTATATACAATACGCCTCCTCCTTGCCGCCGCGTTATCCTTTGAAAGAAGATTAGCAATATTTTTCTACTCAGGTCAGCAACGTCATCCTGGGCAATCCACTTTGGGGATTTTGATCTATCAGAGAATCGACGTCGTAAACCTCTTTAATGTTCGCCGCGGTAATAACTTCCGCGGGTTTTCCTATAGCATAAATTTTCCCGGAGTAAAGCAAAATTATCCGGTCGGCATGTTGCGCGGCCAGATTGATATCGTGCGTAACAAAAATTACGGTGAGTTGTTGCACTGTATTTAATTGCCGCAACAAAGCTAAAAACTGAGCTTGATGTTTCAGGTCCAGAAAAACGGTGCTTTCATCCAGCAGCAGTACTTTCGGCTCTTGAGCCAGAGCGCGGGCAATCAAGACACGCTGGCGCTCCCCGGCGCTGAGTTCATCAAAACGCCGGGTGGCAAAAGCAAGAGTATCCGTTTTTTCCATAGCTTCGTGGACTATCCGGTAATCTTTTTTATCCTCAAAACGATAATTACTTAAATGTGGGAATCGTCCCATAAGCACAATTTCTTCCGCGTAAAAAGGAAAAACGACGGCTGTCTCTTGAGGCACTATTGCTACTTTCTGAGCAATATCCTTTCGCGACCATCGGCTCGTGCCTTTACCGTCAATAAGCATTTGACCGGCATCGGGAAAAAGCGTACCGTTAATAATTTTCAAAAGAGTTGTTTTGCCGGAACCGTTCGGCCCGATAATCGCCACGATCTGCGCCTCATCGATAGCAAAAGAAACATCTTCCATCACCGGTTTCGCGGCATAACTGAAATTTATATTTTCGGCGCTGATTATGGACATGGTTAACGTGCCTTTCTTTTTAAAAGAAAGATGAAGTAAGGCGCGCCGCAAAGCGCCGTGATAACTCCAACAGGCAGTTCGGCCGGCGCGAACACGACTCTGGCTATAGTATCGGCAACAATTAAAAAGGATGCGCCGAACAAAGCGGAAACAGGCAAAAGCAACCGGTGATCGGAACCGAAAATAAGACGCATAAAGTGCGGCACCATAATGCCGACAAATCCAATGATGCCGGCCAAAGACACCGCTACGGCTATAATCAGCGAGGTTACAACCAGAAGCCATTGTTTTGTTCTCTCTATATTTACGCCTAATTGCAGAGCCGTGTCTTCACCCTGCACAATTAAATTTAGTTTCCGTGCCTGAGCGTAAAGCAATACAAAACCGGCAAACAGACAAAAAGCGGCCACGCAAATTTCTTTAATTGAAGCCCGCGAAAGATCGCCCATCAACCAGAACGTGATGCTGTGCAGCTCCATGCTATTGACAATCGATAAGAAAAAGAGAATCGCCGCGGAAAAAAAGGCATTCACAACAACGCCGGAAAGCAGAAGCGAATTATCCAGAAGAGGCCCTCTGGTTCCTCCGGCAACAATGAACACAAGAAAAACTGTAACGAGCGCTCCCACAAAAGCCAGCAGCGGCACACCTAAATAAAAAGAACTCGCGCCGAGGAGGATGCCGATAATTGCTCCCAGCGCCGAACCGCCGGATATTCCCAGAATATAGGGGTCAGCCAGGGGATTACGCAGAATCGCCTGAAAAACAACTCCGCCCAGCGAAAGGGAGGCACCGACAATTCCGGCAAAGATAATACGCGGCAGGCGCACTGAAAATAAAATTACTTCTTCCTGAGAAGTTATGGAGAAATCTCCCGTAAGCGCCTTGGCCAGATAGCGCAATACATGACTAAAATCGATATGGACACTACCGGCCAAAAGGGAAACAGCGCTAATGACCAAAAAGATTAAAATCATCAGGGCGCTGATTTGCAGCACTCGCGATAAGGTTACACGGCGGTAAATGGGTATATCCCCCTCAAGTTTTTTTATTGACTTATATATTCTCTTTAATTTGTTTTCCACTACAAAAAGCGCCGGAATTGGCTATGGCTTATTAATCCTGACAAAATCCGTCATCTCTTTGAATAAAGAGGCATCAGCATGCATCGGCCAATCGTTATGCCCTGCGCCTTTGATTATCCACATGCGCTTTCGGCCTTCGGGGAGAGCGTTATACAAATTGACTGCATGTTTAATCGGCAGGATTTCATCGTGCTCCGCGCCGATTACGGAAATTTTCTTTCTAAACGATTTAAGATTTTCGATGCTGTCATATTTGTCGGTCAAAACCAGTTTAACGGGAAGAAAAGGGAAGATAGATTTGGCGACAGAAGCCAGCGTGTCCCAGGGCGTAATTAATATTATGCCGGCAATGGGCACTGAAGTTTGTTTGGCAACAGCGGCGGCAACACCGCAACCCAACGATTCACCCACAAGATAAAGCGGCTCTTTATATTGTTCAAAAGCGAGGCGAGCGGTTTCCAATCCGGCGGCGACAAACGGTTTTTCTCCCACCTTTCCCGGACGGCCTCCGTATTTCGGATATTCGGCCAAGATCACGCGAAAACCCAGTTCTTCAAGAGGCGCGAAATAAAATCCTCTGTCAAGTGCCGTTCCTCCGTTGCCGTGGAAAAGAACAATTGTTCCTTTCGGCGCGGGCGCATCATGGGCAGCGATCAGACCCTGATAATCCGAAGCCGTCGCCTGCCATAGCTTCATATTTTCATGCGCAAGCATTTGCTCTGTAGGCCACTGTGGTTCGGGGAAATAAAGAAATCTGTTTTGCATATTACACCCTCCAAAAAACATAACAACAAAGAAAAATAATAAAATAATGTTTGTTTTCTGTTTCATTCATTTTAACAATTTTTACTACGTTTTGTATTCCCAGTTAAGCTTCAGCCAGATTTACATCTTGTCTCGGATAACAAAATGTCTTCTCAAAAAGATAATCTGTGAAATCGGTTAAAAGAAAGTAGAATCCATAAAGTTCATGAAAAATGTTAATGTCTATTGAAATCAATTTGTCTTTATCAAGGATACTCGATGCATGAACAATTCTGTGACGTACCTTTGCTAATTCATCCATAAATGATAAAGGATTCGTGCATATTTCCCCTTCAAAATTGAGCTCAAAATCTGAAAAACATTTATTAAGTTCTCCCGCTCTAAAATCTAATCTAAAAATATTACTCATTCGATTGAATTTACTATCCCATTTTCCATTCATAAGTATATCTTTTGATCTATCGATTATTTCGTTTTCGGCAATACCTTGCAATAAAAATGATTTCTCAAAAAGTTGGTAAAGATAAGTTTCGAATGATCCGTAAAACATAACAAATGTTTGTCTTGTCAAAATATTAATCCCATCTTTAGTAATATCAAGAATAAGTTTTGCTGGAAAATCCATAGAATAACCACTACTGAGCTCAAGTCTCATATGATTATTTTCTTTTGCTGGCATCTTAGGTATACGCTGCTGATAAATCTTGTTTAATTCATCATAGGAATGCTTTGTTATGAAAAGTAGCGAAAATATCTCATTAAGTCTCTTGAAAAACTGTCTTCTTTCAGAAGTACATTTTGTAACAGGAAAAACAAACTTATCATCTGAAATTGTACCAGTTACTTGACTGAGTGGATTTTCAAAATCTTTCTTCATTATTTTTAAATTTATATAAAATCTCACTATTGTCCGGGTATTTGGT
>PLGI01000011.1 GCA_003139775.1 Syntrophaceae bacterium
CACTCCTATTGACAAGACTCCCGTGAATGGGGATTTTAGCTAAGCGATCATGACACTAGCCGATAATGAGTCCCAAGTTTTAGTGAGACTCAAATATTACAAACGAAGTGCAGTAATATTTGTAAGTCGTAGTGAGACTCTCTGAAAAAGAGCATTGCGAAGTTTGAAGAGTTAGTCTAACTATCCAATAGCCAAAGGCTATTGAGAACTATCCCGGCGCGAGGCGCCGTGGAATAATGAGATCATAAAGATATAACGGCGACGTCGCGGGATTAACTTCAATATATATGTCGTCATGTCACCGTGCGTAAATATTGCAGAATCTTTATTTGCTCTTCCAGTTTGGGAATTTTTGTTTCTGCGTTTAGTTTTAATCCAGACATACCCGACATGGAAAGAAGCCGTTCCAAAGCTTCGAACATATTAATTTGAGGATAAACTTCTTTGGTAAAATAATTTATCAATTTTAAAGTTTTAAAACCATCAAACCAATCATTGAACTGGCGGGTAAATGTTTTTTCGTCTTTTGTATGGCGGCATATTTTTGACCAAAATACAGCAAAGTCACAATCTCTCAAGAAAAACTTTAACATCGGGTGGATTCGCTCTGTTTTCATTAAAATTTCATCATCGCCGCAAATAAACTGGTTCTTCATAAGTTGCAGCCAATCGGCTAATATTACGAATATTTGTGGATCGTATAAACGATATTCTTCTTTCTGATCGCCGGAAAGAAATCTTTGTATTCTTTTACCAGTTCCAAAAGGAACACGTGCGGAAGGACGCGCCGACGGATAAACGCATGTTTCTTTGATATAACCAATTTTACTCATTTTGGCGAGTTTGCTTAAGAAATAAAAATCTTCTCCCGCTTCGCGCTTATTCATTCCTCTTACTTCCAGGTAAGCTTCGGTTGATGTTACAATCGTTGAACCTATGGAATGGAAGGCCCAGAGAGATTTTGCATATTTTAGCCCTAACACCCAGTAGCGTAAAAATATTTCATAGCAGCAAATTGCAGCCTGTTCTTCATAATTCAATGGCATTTGGTGTTCATAAGCTACAATTGCTGTTTTGACTTTTTGTGTAAAATAATTATTTATTGCCGATAAATAATTATTTTGTACTAAAGTATCAGCATCGAGACTTAAAATCAGATTGCGTGGAGTGGAACTTTTTTTCAGCAAGCGCAACGCCATATCCATGCCAATTTTTCGCGCCATCCCCACGCCACCTAAATTTTGCGGCATTTCATTCATTCTTGACGAGGCATCAATGTAGCCCAGCTTTAATTTCGCATCGGACAAATCAAGCAAAAGAGGATATATTTCCCGATCGGTGCTGAATTTTCCTAAAGACTTTTTTTTCACCAGAGCTTCCAGATATTTAATTGTTTGCAGGTTGTTTTTTATCGCAGCGGGAGGTGAATTACCCTTGTTATTAATAACGCACAATATAAAAGAATATTCCAAAGACGAAAGCTGATTTTGCGCAATAGATGCCAATGTGGAAAAAAGCATTTCTCTTTCTGCGTAAGCCGGTATTACAACAACCTGAGAAATATTTTCGGTATCATTCGCGTTTAAATTCCACTTTTCGCCAGTTGAATAATGCTGCAGATAAATATCAATTAAAGAATTTTTTTTCATTGCAAAAATTTCATTACGCTTTCTTTCAATAATGAATAGTCGTTACTTTGAAGCCAGTTGATCACTACCCCCTTTTTCTCCATCCGCCGAAACCATGTTTCTTGTCTTTTGGCAAATTGGTGGATGGCGGTGTTTAATCTGTTTTTCATTTCGTCAAATGTAATTTTTTTTTGCAGATATTGAGAAATAAAACGATACTCCAGCCCAAAGCTCTCCAATTTTTTCCAGGTCAACCCTGCGGTATGCAGTTTCATTACTTCTTCGATCATTCCCTGCTCCAGCCTTTCTTTTAACCGCACCGTAATACGCTGCCGCAGGGTTGATCTTTCCCATCTGATGCCGAAAACCACTGCATTAATATCCGGTTTTTGAGTTTGATCTTTTGCACTTCGTGCCCGTTCAATTTCTATCGCCCGGATTAATCTTTCAGAGTCTTCAAGATCGGTCTTGTTATGCAATTGCGGCTTTAACGCCAAGAGCATTTTTTGCAGTTCATCTTTTGATTTCTGGCTTAATTCTTTCCGCAATTCCTGATCCATTGGGGCGTGAGGCATATTATACCCTGTCAGCACGGATTCCAGATAAAGACCAGTTCCTCCGACAAGAACAGGTAAAATTTTCTTTTCAATGAGTTCACTGAATGTTTTGTAAAATCTGTTTTGGAATTCAAATAAATTAAATTCGCTCTCAGGAGCCACTATATCTATCAAGTGATAAGGAATCCGCCGGCCATTAATAATATACTGGTTTAAATCTTTGCCGGTGCCAATATCCATGTTTTTATAAACCTGGCGGGAGTCGGCGGAAATTATTTCGCCGTGCAAATCATTGGCAAGCTTCGCAGCCAGTTGCGTTTTACCCGATGCTGTCGGCCCCAGAATTACAGCTAGATTTTTTGCCATATTTTTTAAATTATCCGCCTTCGCATGTAAGCAATCAAATCGTTACTAAACTATATTATGAAAAAATAAAAGACTGGATCTAGGAAAAGAAGCAATCTTCCCGCGCCGGTAATTACCATCTGCAATTTTGTCGATTTACAAATTTCAATGCGCTTTGCTTTTAAAGTTTTAGCCTCATTACGACTAACAAATTTCAGTCGTAGATGACCCCATGGTGCCCTTTAGGGTATTCAGGTTATGCGCTACGCTTCTGAAACTTGGGACTCACTACCGCACTGCGTTTGTTTTCAATTGTATCCCACAATCCCCATTCGCTTCGCTCAGGGGATAATTCGACTTGCGCTTCAAACTTCGCTACGCTCGTTTTCAGCGAGTCTCATTAAAAAAAAAGCCCCGTTTGACGGGGCTTTTTTAGTTCGAGTTAACTTTAATAATGGAAATTATTACAGTGGCTGAACATTTGTTGCGCTGGGACCTTTGTTACCCTGTTCAATGTCGAAACGAATTTTCTGACCCTCATAAAGAGTCTTAAATCCTGTTCCGGCAATAGCACTATAATGAACAAAAACATCTCCACCTTCATCATTTTCAATAAAGCCAAACCCCTTCTTCTCGTTGAACCATTTTACTTTTCCTTCTGCCAAAGCTAAAACCCTCCTTTTAAAAATTTGTTCCTCATCAGACATAAGCCCGTAAGAAACTAAAAAAACCGCATGAATTCTGTTTCTCAACTGAAGAATTCTTTGCGGCTATTTTATTTTTTGTAAAACTTAACACTAACAATTTCCTGACAAACACCGCTTTCATCTTCCCTACAAACGTCACAATAAAATTGCGGTTTTTTTACGTTGTTTTATAAATATCACTGTTTTTTCTCAAAATCAAGCTTTTTTCGTAATTTTTTAGTGAAGCCCCCCGGGTGGAGCCAGGGGATTCAATGTCCCGGGATTTAATTATGTGTTTACGTAAAATATCCGTAAGCTCTTTTTCTTTTCCCATATAAAAATGATCAGCGCCATGAATTATTTCCACCGGAGAATTTATCTTTTTTGCTTTTTGGATTAGAACATCTATCATGCAGAACTGATCGCAGTCCCCGCAGATTAATAAATTTATTTTATTGTTTAAATTATCCCAGTTGAAATTAAAATAATTAATCGGCGGTGAAACACAGATATTAGCGGCAAAAGGATTCCTGCTTTCTTCGAGGATTTTTGAACCAACCCACGCGCCAAAAGAATAGCCTGCCAAAAACAATTTTGTCAGCCCATGTTTTGTCAGGTATTCACACACGGCAAAAAGATCTTCCTTTTCGCCTCTCCCCTCATCGTAGACACCGGTACTCCCGCCTACACCTCTAAAGTTAAATCTTAAGGTTGAATAATTTTCGGCAGCAAACACTTTTTGCAGGGCTTCAACAACATTGTTATACATCGAACCGCCCATCAAGGAATGTGGATGGCAAATAACAACGCCTCTTTCTCCCGAAGATTTGCCCAATAATCCTTCGATTATCAGTGGACCATTTTTTATATATATCTTTTCCTCCGCCATGATGATTCCTAAATTGACCCGGCAAGGTGGCAGGCACAAAAGCTTTGTTCATCAATTTTTTCCAGCCGCGGTTCAACCTTCGCGCAAATTTCCGTTTTATAAGAACAACGGTTTTGAAAAGCGCAGCCTTCGTCATTTTCGGCTCTGGCTTCTCCTTTTATGTTCATCATTCTTTTTTTCTTTTGGGGGTCGCAGGACGGCACTGCGGAGAGCAGCATGCGGGTATAAGGATGAAGCGGACGATTATAGATATCGCTGTTTAACGCAAGTTCGACTATTTTACCCAAGTACATTACGGCAACACGATCGGAAATGTATCGAATAACGTTCAGATCATGGGAAATAAACAAATATGTTAAATTATAATCATGTTTTAAATCTTTGAGCAAATTCAGTATTTGCGCTTGAATAGAAACATCCAGGGACGAAACCGGCTCATCGGCAATGACTAACTCCGGATTCAATACAAGCGCCCGTGCAATTCCAATGCGCTGCCTTTGCCCGCCGCTAAATTCATGAGAATAACGATTTGCCTGCTCTTTACTCAAGCCGACTTTGGCCATGATTTCCAGCGCCGCTTCACTACGCGTCTTCTTATCTCCTATGCGATGAATCGTCAGCGGTTCTTTGATTATGCTTAATGCTGACTTTCTCGGATTCAGCGAAGAATAAGGATCCTGAAAAATGATCTGGACATTACGTCGATAAGCCTTTAATGCTTCTTTATCGTACGAAAAAATATTTTCACCTTTAAAAGTTATATAACCTGAGGAAGGCTTTTCCAATCTGGTCATCAGGCGCGCCAGCGTGGATTTTCCGCAACCGGATTCGCCGACCAAACCCAAAGTTTCACCTTTAAAAATCTGCAGGTCAATATTGTTAACTGCATAGATAATTCTCTTCCGAGGATTAAATAAACCACTGCTTAGGATATATTTTTTCGTCAACTCTCTAATTTCAACAAATGTTTTGAGCATTTTCGGCACACTAATTTAATTATTTTTCTTTGCGCCATACTTCCAGCAGGAAACAAAATGGCTGGGGTTAATTTCCTCCAATGGCGGCTCTTTCCCGGAACATTCTTCATCAGCGTAAGAACAACGGTCATAAAAACGGCAGCCCGGGGCAATATTATATAAACTGGGAACAGATCCCGGAATAGTTTTGAGGTAACCTCCTCTTTCCAAAGATTGCCCGCATCTCGCCGGTATTGATTCCAGTAAACCTTGAGTATAGGGATGCAGGGGATTGGCAAATATCTCTTCCACTGCCGAGCTTTCCACGATTTTCCCCGCATACATTACAGCGACTTTTTGGGCGGCCTGAGCAATCACTCCTAAATCATGCGTGATTAAAACGACCGTCATCTTATTTTTCTGCTTCAGGTTGGAAATCAAATCCAGAATTTGCGCCTGAATGGTAACATCCAGCGCTGTTGTGGGTTCATCAGCAAGCAGAAGTTTTGGATAACAAGACATGGCCATGGCAATCATTACCCGCTGGCGCATGCCGCCGCTGAGATTATGCGGATAATCCTGCGCCCGCTTTTGCGGATCGGAAATTCCCACTTCGCGTAATTGCTCAACGCTTAACTCCATGGCTTTTTTCGCCGGAAGATGTTGATGCAACCGGATGGCCTCGGCGATTTGTTCACCAACGCGAAAAACAGGGTTAAGTGAAGTCATTGGTTCCTGAAAAATCATGGAGATTTCACTGCCACGCTTGGCGCGCATTTCTTCGGCTGATATTTTCAATAAATCCCGACCGGAAAATAATATTTCGCCGTTAATGATTCTGCCGTTGGCAGGGATGAGCCGCATAATCGAAAGGGCAAGCATTGTTTTACCGCAGCCGGATTCGCCGACAATTCCCATAGTTTCACCGGATTTGATTTTCAACGAAACTCCGTCCACAGCCTTAAGTCTTCCCTGAGCAGTATCAAATGCTGTTATTAAATCTTTTATTTCCAGAAGTAGCGGCATATTCTATTGTTGAAACTCCAATTTAATGAGACCCGCTTCAAACTTCATCCCGACGAGTCGGGATGAAGTTTNNGCGTTAGTCGAATTATCCCGCGAAGCGGAGGGTAATGAGTCCCAAGTTTCAGAAGCGAAGCGCGTTGAAACTTGCTGGACAAATTATACCCGTGATTTTTGGACACGATTGCACAGGAATTCAACGAGCAATCGAACAGCGACTCCCGATGCGCCTTTCGGAATATAGGTTTTTTCTTTATTTGTCCAAGCCGGGCCGGCAATGTCCAGATGCACCCAGGGCGCATCTCCGGCAAATTTGCTTAAAAACGCGGCGGCAGTGATTGTGCCGGCAGACCGGCCGCTGCTGTTTTTATAATCGGCAATATCGCTTTTGATAAGTTCGTGATAGCCCTCCCACAGGGGCAGTTCCCAGACAAGTTCTCCGGTAGTTTGGGCGGCTCTATCTATTTCACTTTTAAGTTTATCATCAGTTCCCAGCATTCCAATGACATCATCCCCCAGCGCCACAATGCAAGCGCCGGTAAGAGTCGCCACGTCAATAACAGCTTCCGGCTTAAACTCTGACGCATAAGCAAGTGCATCAGCTAAAATTAAGCGGCCCTCGGCATCTGTATTAAGAACTTCAATTGTTTTTCCGGAATATGATTTTATAATATCGCCCGGTTTATAGGCAGTACCGCCAGGCATATTTTCCGTAGCGGGAATGAGTCCGATGATATTCAGTGGAAGCTGCAAATCGGCAGCCGCCATAATCACACCCATAACTGCCGCTCCTCCGGACATATCCGTTTTCATTTCCTCCATTTTCTCCGCAGGCTTTATAGAAATTCCGCCGCTGTCGAAGGTTAATCCCTTGCCCACCAACACAATTGGCGCCGCGCTTTTTTTGCCGCCAGCGTACTCCAGAATAATAAACTTCGGCTCTTCGTTGCTCCCGGAAGCGACGGCAAGAAGAGCATTCATCCCCATTTCCTTCATTTTTTCTTTATCCAGAACTTTGCAGGAGACATTTTTTTTTCGGGCGATTTCCCGCGCTTTTTGCGCCATGATCGAAGGTGTCATTTCGTTGGATGGAGCGGAAACAAGGTCCCGCGCAAAATAAACGGCTTGCGTGATTATCTGCGCCTTTTTTATCGCGGATTCAATCAAGGAAAAATCTTTTTCGTCAGTAATGATATTTAATTGTTCCATATCTTTTAAATCTTCGCGGCCAACGGTTTTGAATGGCGTATATTGATAAAGCCCCAATAGCGAGCCTTCCGCCATTGCCTGCGCCACTTGATCCTTTTTCCGGGGGATAAGATTTAAGTTAATGGAAGTTGCCGCTTCTTTGATATTCATATTCCGCAGATGCTGCAAAGCCTTAGCGAAAGCGGCGCGAAGCTTCTCCAGATTAAATTCACTATGTTTCCCCAAACCAACAAGGGTTATTCTTTTTGCCGCAAGCGTTCCTCTGGTGTAGATTACGGATATTTGAGAAGGTTTGGCTTCAAAATCGCCATTCTCGATCAATTCGCTGATTAATCCATTGCTTTTTTTATCAATTTCCAGCGCCACTCCCGTCAATTTTTTACTATCTTCAAACAAAGTTAAAATAATTGTTTGGCTTTTTGTGTCGGCAAGTTTTCCTTTTTTGACAAATATTTTCACCTCATCATCCTCCTTTTTTTGATAACGCTTTTTTGCTCACCCGGCTTTGACGGATGATAACACATAGCCGAAAAAAGTCAATCCCGCGGCTTCAGACAGGGGATGAATGCGGTGTAATCCGTGGGAAGTCGCGTCATCTTTGGGGAGCCTCCAGCTCCTACCGGAGGGGGTTCCACTTATTAAGGACTGATAAAATAGAGGACTTATCCGCTTATTGCAATGTAATTATATTGCTACGCAGGCAATCATGAAGATTTTTGTAATTATACCAAGTAAGCTTTCAAAAATTTATATATTAATTTTTTGAAAGCAACTTGGTATTACTTTTCAGGATATCTAAGACAAAGGATATTCTTTTCACTCCCACGTTCATCCCCCGGCTTTAAGCCGGGGGATGAACGCGGTGTAACACGCGAGAGGTCGCGTTATCCTCTGCTTCGCGGGATAATTCGACCTGCAAGCTTCAGTGCTCTTTGTTTCTGAAGCTTGGGTCTCATTATTGTGAAGTAAGGGTTACCAGTATAAAGTTGTATCGACGAATCCGCCAGAGGTAGTTCCCGGTGTTTTGAAGGCAAATTCAGCCCAACCGGCAGTTGCATAATCAGAACTACCGTTGTTACGGATATTACCGCAGACGAGCATGCCCATTTCCGACTGTGAGTATGATCCTGAATCCGGTGTAGTCAACTCAGTCAGACGCAATGTGCCGTTCGGCGCGCTGGTACAGGCTGCCGAACCATCATCACATATCTTGAGAACAGTTATATCCGTCACGTTGGGATTAACGGCATCCCACTGAAACTGCGGCTGAGAACCCGTTGGAGTTCCGCTTTCGATATGGGAAAAGAAGTCCACTGTTTGGTCCCATTGACTGATATACTCGGGCGCCCAGACCGGCGTAAACGGCGAATTGCCGGCAACATAACGCAGCCTATTCGCATCTATATCCCAAGGTATTGTATCAGCAGTCCGCCCCGTTGTGTAACGCGAAGAATCGTCGCCGTAAAACACATTGATATCGTTTAGCTTAACCGCCGCTCCAGCTCCAAGAACTACTCTCTTTTCCTGAATACGGATGTACATAGAAGCATCGTCGTCAACAATCAGTCCGTCACTTCCATCGCAGCTAGTAGTGCAACTTCCATTAGGTTGACTCCAGTCTTGATATCCCTTGGTATAGTCATCATAAGTAATATCTTTAAAGGCCAGCCAGCGGAGAGTGCCATCTGATTTCTTCTCCCACAAAACCAGCAGAAGTGGTCCGATATTATAACGGGCCGGGGAAAAATCCGAAGGCTTGGGTTTAATTGTTTGGGGGATATAATCTGTCGGACTTGCTGCGGCGAAATAGTTTGCGCCGTTCAATATCGCTACGGTAGTCCCAAGAACTTTAAGCGATTCATTATTAGCAAATGTAAAATTACCGGTCACCGAAGCAAATCTGATTTTTCCTGTCGCGTTGCCGCCCGCCCATGATCCGGAGGTGATCTCCGGCGTTCCCTGGACAATTCCGCTCCCATTCGTCCATACTACTGTATCACCGGGATTAATGGCTGTTGTTCCATTGGTAAAATATAAATTCGGCAGATCATACCTCATGAACGTTAAACCCAAGTAAGACTCGGAAGTGGTACCGATATTTATAGCACGGAAAGCCAAACCTATTGCTCCAGCCTTTAATGCATTACCCGTGGCCGTTTTAACCTGTACTTCATAAGTAAGCAAATATACACCTGTACCTACTGGAGGAGGAGCCCATAGCCCGTTGATCAAGGTGGTGTTACTGTACCAAAAAGCTCCACATTTATAGGCGCTGGCGCCGGTGCCGGTTGTCGTAAGAGTGTCGATAATGGAAAACCATGCCGATCCTCCACCCGACGTTTGAAGGCTGGCAACCTCATAATTACTACCTACCGAAGAACTGCTATTAAAACTGGCTATAAGTTCCGCATTCGTATTTAAACTATGAACTTCGGCTGCTGAGGCGAAACTGTCCAAGATCGCCTCGCTAAAACTCATGGTGCGCTGCTCCGTCCCTACATTACCGCGTGATTGAAGCATAAGATATTTTTTAAATGTTACATTTGTTGCCGCAGTGACGGGAGTACTAAACGTAGAGTTGTCTGAATGCCGCAGGTTTGTCAGTGTCAGAACACTGCCAACAGCAGTAGCGGTGCTGTAACGGTATAGCATAGTTTCAGAGCCAATTTGAATTAATCCATCTTTAGCAGGGAATGCAGTTGCGGAGAAAGTATTGAGATTAAGTTTTAAAGAACTGCCCGGTGTTAAAGTTTGAGTTGCGGGGGAAGTCGGCGGGTTCAGCACGAGATAAACAGCGTCTCCCTTATTTAGTGTCTGATTACTGGCTAAAGTACAGGTAAAGACACCTGAAGCCAAAGAGCCACCCGTATACCCTATGACGCCAGAACCCGCTGTGTCTCTCAGTTGAATAAGTCCGGAGACCGGCAAGGTAAAACCAGTTGGCGTAGTCCCCGGAAGATTCACAGTAATATTTTTTGTGTTTGTTACTGTCGCTCCAGCATTATAAAACCAATACGGTTGAGCTGTTAACGTAAATGAGCCAACGTTGGGGATAACATAAGTCTGGCCATTTATCTTACCGAGAAAGACAGCCTTGTCATAATCTGTAGTTGCACCTAAGCCACTATTAGGCGTCTTTAAATAATTTATGGACAGAAAACGGTAGCCTGCTTCCGCCATATTCCAGGCATTGGCGCTTTGATTGGATGATACTGCCTGACGCAGGCTCGATGAAGACATATAAATAACCGCGGAGATAATGGAGGAAAAAATAACTATAATTATAATAATGTTCAACATCATCGAACCACCGCTGTGCAGATATAATTTGCCTTGAGACCTTGTGAGACTGGATATTGAGTTATCTTGTTTCATATGGCAACCTCTCCACTTTCATAATTGTTTGTTCTCTCTGAATAACATATTATTTTATTGGGATCCCGCTGCCGCTTGCGGTCCGTCGGTACATTCATTATTCCGGGGATTAACGGATGTTGTAAAAGTAATGTCACCGCCACCGTCCGACCTGCTAATAATTAGATTAATCGTTATGGAATGGAGGGAACTGGAGCAACAAGTGGTAGTGGAGGGACACGTGGAGGCATACGTGTTGGGATACGTGACGGTAGGACCAAATCCATTAGTTGGCACCCATGCCACGCCTGCATTGTTAAGATAAGTAAATAATCCTTTCCCAGGCCCATAAGTACCCAAACCGGTAATTAGTGGCACTGGTGTTCCGCCATTAACAGTTAAATCAATCTCATTGCCGCTACGCGTAAATGTGTAATAAGTCCCCAGAACAGTCCCCTGGGGTCTGTTAGTTTTGTCAGAGTAAAAAGTAATAGTATCAGCACCGGAAGCGGTGGTTACAGAATCCATATTCATTAATTCCAACGAGAGACGGTTAAGAGCATATTGAGCCTGTTGTACTGTTTCGGAACTAGTCCGTGTGGCCACATACGCCTTTATGCCTTGCATAAGGCCCATTGCGGCAACAATACCCACAAAGCTCATTAAAACCAGACTGGCAATAATTTCGATCAGAGTAAATCCGGCGCTGCTTTTTTTCATAATTTTCATAATCCGCCCCTTCATCAAGTAACAATCATCGAAAGAGTCATATTATTTCTATGGACCGTGATAATAAGCACCGGCGGTGCACTGCCGGATGGTGTACTGGCCTGTGGCGGCCATGCTGCTGTAAGGGTGGTTCCTGAGCCGCTGAAAGTAAGAAATCCAGTTCTGGTGGCATCAACAAATGGATATTTAGTAGGATTATTGATAACATATGTCCGGAATACACTGGGATCGAAGGGATTATAGGGATCATTTCTTTGACTTTTATAATCGCCCAGAATATTTTCCATGCTTTGCTCCACAAGAAGTTCGTCATTAAACCAGCTGAAGGCGCCAAGACTGCTATAAAGCGGCTGGCTAAAGGTTAAAACCATTACTGCCATTATGGAAACCAATACCAGCGTAATTATTGATTCAATAAGAGTAAACCCCTTCTGATTCCATCTTCGTTTACTTTTTTTCATGATGTTATCATCCCTTTTTTATCATCCCTGTTTGCGGTGTAATATTAATTGTCTTGGTGTTGCCGTTGTTATCTTTCAAGGTAATAGTTAATTGAGCGGCAAGAGGCGTTGCTAAAGCGGCATCAGTATAGGGCGTACCGAAGCGGTCAAACGAAAGAATTAAAGGAATACCGTTTGTTATCTGCACTCCTTTTTTGGTAAGATCCATGCCGTATTGGCCATTAACGATACTGTCTTCACCGAGTGAAGAAACTTGATTGGCGGCAGGGGTACAACCGATAGCATTTGCACAATTAAAGAAATAATACTGAGTTGAGGAAGAAAAGCACACGCCCCAAACATTAAAGGTATTTACGATAGGTGCATCAGTGTTCATCGCTCTTGCCTGCGCCAACCGCAGATGAGAAGTTAGTGTATCCGTAGCGACAATAAGATTATTCTGGTTGGAGACAAGCCGCGTTAGGGCTAGTACTGTAATAATACCCATAATAACTAAAACCGCAACAACTTCCAAAAGAGTAAAACCCTTCCTGTTACTATATATTTTCATGTATTTACCCTCTGCTCACATTGGACGCGCATCCATATTTTTCTACGGAAAAATTAAGCGATATTCCTGTGAGTACCGCACCTATTGATAAACCAGTTCCCAACAGTAATACAAAATTTCCACCCGACGACATCACCACCGTGCTAACAACAAATATTAAAATATATATAACTAATCCGTAGCGGGCAAACTGAACCGCCTTTCTTCCCATAAACCATACAGCGCTACCCAGAACAGTAAGCCATAAAGCAACGAGAATGAAAAACGGTGATTGTAATTTTAACCAGCTATTAATCTCTGAATTTGCCGGCACACTTTTTATGAAAAACAAAAGAATCAAACCAAAAATCAGATAAAAAACTCCCATCGATATAAAGGAAATCGCACACTCCTCTTTTGTTGGCGATGTGGCAAATATGTCTTTAACCAGAAAAAATGCTCTTCTCCCTATCCGAGCATAACGTTGTTCATTGATTAGACTAATTTTATGCATTATAGCCGGCGTCAAACCGGAACCAGGCTTTACTGTGTTTATCTCTTTGATTATGCTTATTATTTTATCATATTCTTCCATAAATACCTTTTCAAAATCTATTCTTTTATACTATATATAACTCCAACGGCCAAATAGTCACAAATTTTATTGTTGAAACTCCAATTCCGAAAGCGAAACCCGGCGTATGCAGGGTTTCGCTCATCTAAATTGGTAAGTTGAACAATCCCGCGCAGCGGAGGGTAATGAGACTCAATCTTCAAGAGTGAAGCGAATAGAAGTTTGTTAGTCGAATTATACCCCGCAGCTTGCTTTGGGGTTTATACCTGTGATTCTCTCAACAATTCTTTCAATTTTTCCAGTCCGCGATATATGCGCATTTTAACGGCACTGAGTGATTTACCGGTTATCTGGGCAATTTCTTCAAACGTTAATCCCTGATGAAATTTCATAATTAGCAATGCCCTGGACTCATCCTCCAGCCGCAAGAGATAGATACTTATTTCTTGAGTTTCTATTAATTCTGTTTCCGGCGAAGGATTTTTATCGGCCAATAAATGTGCGCTTAATTCTTCAGTAGATTTGTTGTATTTATTTTTTTTCCGCAGGTGGTTTCTGATTAAATTTAAAGCCACGGTGTAAAGCCAGGTAAAGAATTTCCTGCTTGTGTCATATCGCCATAAGTATTTATATGCCCGAATAAATATCTCCTGCGTTAAATCATCGGCATCTTCTAAATTTCCGGTCATCCGGTAAGCTAAATTATAAATGGGTGATTTATACTCGTCAACCAACAAAGCGTACGCTTGCCTGTCTCCCTTCAGAACCCTGGCAACAATTTCTGCTTCGTTTTTTTGATCCATTGTCACTCTACTCTTCGGGGATAATGTTTAACTGCCGCAACATACCGCACCCATAAATACCATGATTAATAATATTACCTCGACACTCTAATATCAAGTAAATTCGGCTTCTGCTTAATATCAATCCCACGGCTTGGAATCCCCCCGCTCCAGCCGTATGGGGCTCCACTTTTTAGAACTCAAAACAGATAATCAACAGATTCCAATATTATGATGAAATATTTTTGGACAAATCAGATTAAAAATAGTACGTTAAGCTTATGAAACGTGGAGGCGCGTTTATGTTATTCGATAAGACTATTGCCGTTGTTGTTCCCGCATATAACGAAGAGAAGCAAATCAGGCAGGTTTTGGAAACCATGCCTGGTTTCGTTGATCGCATTATCGTTGTCAACGATTGTTCCACGGATAATACAGCCGCCATTGTTTTGGATTATATCAGCAAGCAAAAATCAGTTCGATCAATTATAAAAAATAACTTCATCGGTCCGCACGATGGCAAATATAACCGTGCTGAATATTTGCTCAATGAAAAACAACAAACGGATATGGAACATTTTATCCCCTCGGAAATAGCCAATGCCCATTCTGAATCTGACCGTGTAATCCTAATCAACAATTTAAAAAACGGCGGCGTGGGTGCGGCAATCGCCCGTGGTTATAAATGGTGTCTGGATAACAATATCGACTGTACCGCCGTCATGGCCGGTGACGGTCAAATGGACCCGGCGGAACTGGAAAGAATCTGTCTGCCTGTTCTTAATGAAGAGGTTGATTACATCAAGGGTAACCGCCTCATTCATGGCGGAGCCCGTCTAATCATGCCCCAAACCCGTTATTTTGGCAATTCCATTTTGTCAATATTAACCAAAATCGCCTCCGGGTATTGGCATGTCTCCGATACTCAAACAGGTTATACCGCTATTTCTCTTTCCGCTTTGGGCGCGATCAAGCTTTATGATATTTACAAAAGCTACGGGATGCCTAATGACATGCTGGTCAAACTGAATATTGCTTTTTGCACTGTAAAGGAAGTTAAAATTAAACCTGTTTACAATATAGGTGAGAACTCGAAAATGAAAGTGATGAAGGTTATCCCCCGCATTTCCTGGCTGCTTTTTAAGTCTTTTTTTAAGCGATTATGGATTAAGTATCTATTTCGTGATTTTCACCCGCTTTTCCTGCTTTATCATTTCTCTTTTTTAGTTGGCATTTTATCTTTGCCTTACGCTTTTAAAATAATGTCCATCGTTATCTCCGGCGGCTCCGTTTCACCGGCAACCATGCTGGCTTTCTTCTTCCTCTTTACCAGTAGCTTCCAGTCTCTTTTATTCGCGATGTGGATGGATATTCAGGATAATGAAAGGCTTTATAAAACATGATGGCTTTTGTGGAGAAATCACGGGGGTTAACCCCAATGTAAACTTTTAAAACATTTTGCAGCAAGCTGCGGGGTATAATTCGACTAACAAACTTCTATTCGCTTCACTCTTGAAGTTTGAATCTCATTACCCTCCGCTTCGCGGGATTGTTCAACTTACCAATTCCGCTGCGTTGCGCTTTAGGAATTGGAGTTTCAACAATAAATTATGATTAAAAAAAACAAATCTCTTTCTATTGCCGTAATCGGGGCAGGAAATTGGGGGAAAAATTTAATTCGCAATTTTTTTGAATTAAACGCGCTGAAAGTTATCTGCGATAAAGATGAAGCGTCGCTAAAACAAATGCGGAAACTTTATCCGTCATGCGACTTTTATACTTCGCTTACAGATGCGCTTTTCCGTGAGGACATTTCCGGGGTTGTTATTGCCACACCGGCGGAAACTCATTTCACGCTGGCACGGAAGGTATTGCAATCCGGCAAGCACGTTTTTGTAGAAAAACCTCTCACTCTTTCGGGAAAAGACGCATCAGAGCTGATTGATTTGGCTAAAAAGAAAAAATTAATTTTAATGGTCGGCCATCTTTTGCAGTATCACCCTGCTTTTATTAAATTGAAACAACTGGCGCAGGAAGGCAAACTGGGCCGGATCAATTATATATATTCTCACCGCTTAAATCTGGGAAAGATCAGAAGGGAAGAAAATATTTTATGGTCTTTCGCCCCGCATGATATCTCTATGATTCTTGCTCTGGCCGGCGAAGAACCGGAAAGCGTCATTGCTACCGGTGGCAATTATCTGCATAAAAAAATCGCCGATGTCACGACAACTCATCTGGAATTTTCCTCCGGCCTGAAAGCTCATGTATTTGTTTCCTGGCTGCATCCGTTCAAAGATCAAAAACTGGTTGTTGTCGGTGATCAAAAAATGGCTGTGTTTGACGATACCCTGCCCTGGGAAGAAAAACTTCTTATCTATCCTCACCATGTGAATTGGGAAAATAACGTTCCCGTACCGGCTCGAGGAGTTCCGGAACGCGTTTCTATTCCTTATGCCGAACCGCTGAAAGTCGAATGCGAACATTTTCTTGATTGCCTTGAAAAAAGAAAACCGGCGTTGACCAATGGTGAAGAAGGATTGCGTGTGCTCAAAGTTTTAAACGCTTCTGAACGTTCATTGAATGAAAATGGATTAAGAATCAATTTAAAAAGTGATTCCGGTTTAAGCCCGCAAGATAAAAAAAACTACGATCTCCACTCCACATCACAAATTGATGAAGGTGTCAAAGTTGGAGCGGGAACAAAGATATGGCATTTTTCCCATATAATAGCCGGCTCTAAAATCGGTAAAAACTGTTCGATCGGCCAAAATGTTGTTATCGGCCCTGACGTTACTGTCGGCAATGGCTGCAAAATACAAAACAACGTGTCCGTTTATAAAGGCGTGACCTTTGAAGATTATGTTTTTTGCGGTCCATCCGCTGTTTTTACGAATGTTATCAATCCCCGTTCTGAAATTATAAGAATGCCGGAAATTAAACCGACACTGGTTAAAAAAGGAGCTTCGCTTGGAGCTAATTGCACAATTATCTGCGGGCACACCATAGGGCGTTACGCTTTTATCGCGGCGGGCGCTGTAGTTACCAAAGATATCCCTGATTATGCCCTGATGATCGGCAACCCGGCGCGACAAAAAGGCTGGATGTGCCAGTGCGGCAACAAACTCAATGAAAAATATAAATGTCCTCAATGCGGCAAAAAATATAAAATGAAAGCGAAACAGGGTTTGCAAAAATTAAAATGAACTCTAAAAAGTATTGGTCACCGGCATCGACGATTTTATCGGCAGCCAATACATGGTTTACCCGGCCTGCTCTTTGATCAATCCGTTCGGTTCATAGAATAATATTGCCAACTACCGGAAAAACGCCACACCTCAAACGCCCGATAAATAATGTATTAAAATAGTTCAACCCGCGTATTATCCAATATTAATATTTTCTATATATCTATTCTCAGTCCGTCATAAGCGGAAAAGGTTTCAGGAAATATCATTCGCGCGTGCTCCTGTGCCTTTTCCCTTTTTGTCATTGTTGTATATAATGCGGCATCAAAATGGGTAAGAGCAAGTTTTTTCGCTTTTGATTCAACCGCGAGTTTTGCGGCAAGCTGCGGATTCATGTGCGGCCAGAAATCGTATGTTTGTCCGCTGAGCAGAGCACATTCAGAGATAAGAAGATCGGCATTCATGGAAAGCTCTGCCGAGTTTTTGCAGTAACCGGTATCGGTGCAATAACTTATGACCTTACCGTAAATTTCAAACCGGTAGCCGAAACATTTTGACGCGTGAACAAGTTGAAGCGCCCGGAACTTAATAGGACTTCTATGCCAGCCTTCCTTAATGTCCGTTACTTTGCAGGGAAAGGGCAGTTTATGGACAGGAATAGAATATCTGGGAGCGAGAAATTCTTTGATTGTCGCTTTTGTCCCGGTTTGTCCTATTATCTCCAGCGATTTAAATTTGAATTTTGCCAGTGTGTGAAGCCCTTCAATATGGTCTATGTGGAAATGGCTGAGGAATAGATAAACCGGCAGATCTTTTTTTATATATTTATTCGCTTTGTGAATGCCATTTCCGGCATCAAGGATAATATAGGCCGTTTTTGTCTCTATCAGCGTGCAGATAGTATTGCCGCAATCCGTATCGTACCAGCCGTTAGTACCCAGAAACGTAATCTTCATTTTGCCTTCATGTATTCTTTTATCTGACTAAGAGAAACTTTTTTCATATCGGCGCCGTTCTCATATTCTTTTGTCCATTCCACTACCTTATCAAGGGCGGTATCAAGCGGCCATTTTGGTTTCCAGCCAAGCAGTTTCCTAGCCTTATTTATATTCAAATATAGATACCTAGCTTCGTGCGGATGTACCCCGGCGTCTATTGAATAACTTGAACCTTCCCACTTTTCACATAGCACTTTTACGATATATCCAACCGGTTTGGCTTCTTTTCTTTCCGGGCCGAAGTTCCATGCCGAAGCGAATCTGGGGCCATATTTATATAGCTTTTTCGCAAGCAGAATGTATCCCGCGAGCGGCTCTAGCACATACTGCCATGGTCTTATGGCTTTCGGGTTTCGTATCTTTATTTCCTTTTTTGCAATGATAGCTCGGACAAAGTCGGGAACAAGTCTGTCGCCTCCCCAGTCGCCTCCGCCGATAACATTTCCGGCGCGCGCTGTTGCCACGGCGACATTATGAGACTTGTATTTCGCCGGATTAAAGTAAGAGTTTCTATACGCCTGTGTCACGATTTCTGAACAGGCCTTGGAACTGGAGTAGGGATCATAGCCACCCAGCGGTTCGTCTTCAGCGTAGCCTTTTTGTCTTTCTTCGTTCTCATAAACCTTGTCCGTGGTGACATTTATGAAAGAGCGGACGCAGTCGGTTGATCTCACCGCTTCCAGAATGTTCACGGTACCCATGACATTTGTTGAATAGGTTTCCAGCGGATACCTATAGGATTCTCTTACCAGCGGTTGTGCCGCCATATGTATCACTATTTCCGGTTTTGCTTTTTTGAGCGCCGCTTTCAACCTGCCCAAGTCGCGAATATCCGCGATTACGGAATTCATGCTCTTGCCGATATCGCATATCTCGAACATGCTGGGATTTGTCGGCGCTTCCAACGCGTAACCGGTCACATCGGCTCCCAGGTAATTGAGCCAGAGAGAAAGCCATGAGCCCTTGAATCCGGTGTGCCCGGTGATAAAGACTTTTCTGTTCCTCCAATATTTCATTTCCACACCTTCCAGGGAGCGTTGCCTTTTTCCCAAAGATCGTTAAGGTATTTAGCGTCCTTGACGGTGTCCATGCATTGCCAAAAACCTTCGTGTTTTAGAACCTTCAAACCTTTATCTCTTGTAAGTTCCCTCATCGGCTCCTGTTCCAGAAAACAATCGCCGTGTTTTTTCAGATATTTGAAGAAAGATTTTTTAAAGATAAAAAAACCGCCGTTGATGAATCCATCCTTTATCTGCTGTTTTTCGGAAAAATTTTCAACGGTATCTTTCTTTATATATAATTCGCCGAAACGGGAATCGGGATGCACTCCTGTTACTGTCCCTGTCTTTTTATGCGCTTGGTGAAACTCATACAGCTTTTTTATATCTATATTGGAAACTCCGTCGCCGTAGGTGAGCATAAAATCATCTGAATCAATAAATTTTTCCACTTCCAATACGCGGCCTCCGGTCATTGTTTCCTGCCCCGTGTCGGCAAGAGTTACCGTAAAATTATCAAACGTGTTTTTTTTATGTATAAGCGTCGAACATTTTTTACCGAAAGTAATTGTCAGGTCGCTGTTAAAAGCTTCATAATTAAGAAAATATTCTTTTATCATTTCGCCCTTATATCCGAGGCAGATAATAAAATCATTGAAGCCGTAATACATGTAAGACTTCATTATGTGCCAAAGGATGGGATGACTGCCCACAAGCACCATCGGCTTTGGCCGGTACTCGGTTTCTTCCCTCATTCTCATTCCCATGCCGCCAGCTAATATGACCACCTTTGGTTTTTTTGTTTTCGCCATAAGCGCCTCCTGTATTGACATTCTTACTTTCTCTGGGCTTTGCCTATCCGCAAATTGTACTGTTGTTTGATATGACATTGTTTATTTGTAACTTGACTATAAGAATTTCGTTCTTGTATGTCAAGGCAATCTTGACCGCTAAATACAGCGCAAGGCGCGGGTGGCTGCTCGCTAAAAATGCCGTTAAGAAAGTAATTGCAGTTTTATGAAAAGGATAATATAAAACATAAACATAGCAACATATTTAACGAAGCAATTTACAATATTTGCGAATAATGCAAAAAAATATGGCGATAAGAATTTAAATGCTTTTAACTTTGGCTTAAAGCGGATCAAATAGTATGCAAATAAAACTTGGACATATCTATAATACTGACAAATTAAAATTGGTTCTGATAATTGATAAATTGAAAAATAACCGATTCAAGTTTGTTCCATTGATCAAAAACTCTTCACAAGGTTTGCTGATTGAAGAATTGAAGGCATCTGCGATAATTAAAGAAGTTTCGGCGATAAATTCAGCGGAAATAAAAACGGAAGTTCTAAAGCTTGATTATGGCCGGCTGGATGCGATTTTACGGGAGCTGGTCAAGTACGATGCCGGAATTTATTTTCAAAACACAAAAGAAAAAGCCAAAAGCAGATATATTCCCGCCGCTGGTAAAATTATCGGGGAAAACGAATTGATGAACATGATCGATGCTTCGCTCGACATGTGGCTGACAACGGGAAGATTTAATGATAAGTTTGAAAAGGAATTGGCGAAATTTCTGGGCGCGCGTCACGCTTTGACTGTGAATTCGGGATCTTCCGCGAATCTGCTTGCTTTATCCGCTTTAACTTCGCATAAATTAAAAAATAAAAGATTAAGGCCGGGAGACGAAGTAATAACCGTTGCCGCCGGTTTTCCCACAACAGTTAATCCGATAATTCAAAATGGTTTGATTCCGGTTTTTGTCGATGTTGATCTGAAGACATTCGGCGTTAAAACGGACCAGATTGAAGAATCAATCACAAAAAAAACAAAAGCGATTTTTGCCGCGCACACGCTAGGAAATCCTTTTGATATAGACAAGGTTCTTGACATCTGCAGGAGACACAACCTGTGGTTGATTGAAGATAACTGCGACGCGCTGGGCTCTGAATATAAAGGCAAATACACGGGAACCTTCGGGCACATTGGAACCATGAGTTTCTATCCTGCTCATCACATAACCATGGGCGAAGGCGGCGCTGTAGTCACGGACGATATCGGACTATTCGACATTTTAGCTTCCATGCGCGACTGGGGAAGAGATTGCTATTGTCCTTCGGGCAAAGACAACACCTGCGGAGAAAGATTCGAACAGCAGCATGGCAAACTGCCTTTCGGATACGACCACAAATATGTTTATGCGCATACCGGATATAATTTTAAAATCACCGATTGGCAGGCGGCTATCGGATTATCACAATTAAAAAAGCTTCCTGATTTTATAAAAAAACGACAAAGTAATTTTGCGCTTTTAAAATCAGAGTTCAAAAAGTTTGCAGAATATTTTATCCTGCCTGAAGCGGCGGAAAATTCCAGTCCCTCGTGGTTCGGATTCTGGCTGACATTAAAGGAAAACGTAAATTTTTCTAAAAAAGATTTGGTTGATTTTCTCGAACAAAGCGGAATAGGCACAAGAAATCTGTTCGCGGGAAATATACTTAGACAACCTGTTTTTGTTGATGACGACATTAAAATACGAATTCGAAACTCCGGTATTTTAATTTCATCGGATTTGAAAGAAGAACATTACGCTCTGCTTCCAAATACGGACGCGATAATGGAAAGAAGTTTCTGGATTGGTTTGTGGCCCAGCATATCAGAGAATGAAATTAAATATATTTCCAGTAAAATAAATGAATTTATCTAAAAAAACATCGGACATAAAAGACGATTTGGAGCATATTCTCCAATATGCCGGAGATGTCCTTGAAGAATTCAGGAACAAAAAAATATTTATTACCGGAGGCACTGGCTTTTTCGGAATATGGATTCTGGAGACGTTGGCCTGGGCGAATGCTAAACTGAATTTAAACATTGAGGCCGTCGCATTAACAAGAAACATAGCAAACTTTAAGAAGAAAGCGCTTCATATTGTGAACAGCAAATCGTTTTCTTTTATTGAAGATGATGTAAAGAACTTTAAATTCCCAAAACAGAAATTTAATTACATAATTCATGCTGCAACAGATTTTCATATGGAAAATAGTAAAAAAAGTTCTTTGATCATATTTGATACTATAGTTGAAGGAACGCGTCGAGTTTTGGATTTTTCCGTTCAATGCGGAGCCGATAAGATTTTATATATCAGTTCCGGGGCTGTTTACGGAAAACAACCAAGTGGCATATCACACATTTCTGAAGAATATACAGGGGCGCCGGATTTAACTTTGTCGGACTCTGCGTACGCCGAAGGAAAAAGAAGTGCTGAGATGTTATGTACATTGTATTCCAGCACATATGATTTGTCAATAAAGATTGCCAGATGTTTTGCTTTTGTCGGGCCACACTTGCAATTAGATGAAAATTTTGCGATAGGTAATTTTCTTTCCAGCTTATTAAAAAATCAGAAAATTGTTATACATGGCGACGGCACGCCTGTACGATCATATATGTATGCTGCGGATTTAGTAATATGGCTTATTACTATTTTAATTAAAGGAAAGAATTGTTATCCGTATAATGTCGGCTCGGGAGAGGAAATTTCGATAGAAACCCTGGCAAAAACAATTGCCGGTTTTTCGAAGAAGCCTTTGGCCGTTAAAATAAAAATAAAAAAATCTAATTCTTATAAAATAGACAGATATGTTCCTTCAACACAAAGAGCTCGAAAGGAATTAGGTCTCAAACAGCATATTCGATTGAGTGACGGTATATTAAAAACGATAAAATTCCATTCAGGATAAAAATATTTTTGATGCAGAATAAAAATAATATAAAAAATTGCCGTGTTTGCGGCCATGATTTCTTCAGTAAGCCATTACTGCAATACGCCAATATGCCAAAAGCGGCGCAATTCTTTCCAGGAAAAGAATCGCTGAAAGATGAAAAAGGAATTAATCTAAAAATATATCAATGTTCCGGATGCGGACTTGTACAGTTGGACAGTAAACCAGTCACTTATTATAAAGATGTAATCAGAGCTGTTTCCATTTCCCAAGAAATAAAAGAATTTAGAGCGAAGCAATTTAAAAAATTTGTAAATAAATACTCCCTTAAAACGAGGAAAATCCTGGAAATAGGCTGCGGGCGCGGAGAGCATTTATTCATAATGCAAAAATTTGTTAAAAATACATACGGGATAGAACATGCGGAGGCATCCGTAAAATATTGCGTCAAACAAGGATTAAATGTTTCTAAAGAATTTCTGGCAAAGTCTTCACAAAAACTGTTAAATGCGCCGTTTGACAGTTTTTTTATAATGAATTTTCTGGAGCATCTTCCTTCACCGAACGCGACATTGACAGGCATGTATAATAATTTATCCGACGAAGGCATTGGTCTTGTTGAGGTTCCTAATTTTGACATGATATTGAGAAATAATTTGTTTTCGGAATTTATACCTGACCATCTGCTTTATTTTACACAAAACACATTAACAAAACTTTTATCATTAAACGGTTTTGATGTAGTTGAATGTAATGAGGAAAGATATGACTACATAATTTCAGCTGTGGTCAGAAAAACAAAAAAACTTGATTTGTCCCGTTTCTATGCACATCAGGAAAAATTAAAAAAAGACTTGAATTCATATATAAACAGGTTTGAAAATAAAAAAGTGGCTATATGGGGCGCTGGTCATCAGGCTTTGGCGGTTATCGCAATGACCAACATCGCGAAAAAAATAAAATATGTTGTTGACTCCGCCCCATTCAAGCAAAATAAATATACGCCGGCAACTCATATTCCTATTGTTGCTCCGGAAATGCTTCTTACTGATAAAGTTGACGCCCTAATTGTGATGGCGGCTGGTTATTCTGATGAAGTCGCCGGGATTATAAAACGAAAATATGATAATATCCAAATCGCTGTGCTGAGAGATTTTGGATTGGAAATTATCCATAAATAGTTTTTTATAAAAATAAAATATATGGCGGTATTGAAAGGGAGATTAAGTATATGGCAACAGTTAAAATTGGAAAGAAAAAAGTTGGAGACGGACAGCCATGTTTCATAATCGCGGAAATCGGCATCAATCATAATGGCGACATTAATATTGCCAAGAAATTAATTGACCTTGCAGCATTTGCCGGTTGCGACGCGGTTAAATTTCAGAAACGCACAATTGACGTTGTTTATTCAGCAGAAGAATTGGCTAAACCTCGTGAAAATCCCTTTGGAACAACAAACGGTGATTTAAAATATGGTTTAGAATTCGGACTTAAAGAATATAAAGAAATTGATAAATATTGCCGGGGGAAAAATATAAGCTGGTTCGCGTCTTGCTGGGACGAGGGTTCTGTTGATTTTATAGATAAGTTCAAAGTACCTTGTTACAAAATCGCGTCGGCCAGCTTGACTGATGATGAACTTCTTAAACACACAAGAGCAAAAGGAAGACCTATAATTCTTTCTGTCGGAATGAGCACTCTTAAACAGATTGACCACGCGATAGAAGTTCTTGGTAAAAAAGATTTAATTATTCTACACACTTGTAGTGCTTATCCATCAGACTATAACGAACTCAATTTAAAAGTAATATCAGCCCTGAGGGAAAGATATAATTTACCGGTAGGATATTCCGGTCACGAAACAGGCATTCCTTCATCCAGCGCCGCTGTCGCGCTGGGAGCGTGCATTGTGGAAAGACACATTACTCTTGAACGTTCGATGTGGGGTTCTGATCAAGCGGCATCATTAGGATCAAGCGGTATTATAAGATTAGTTAGAGATATCAGGTTGGTTGAGATGTCTTTGGGAGATGGAATAAAAAGAGTTACTGAAAAAGAGATTCCCATTATCAGTAAGCTTCGCAGAAAAGGCCAGTAATTATGGAAGATATTAAAGCGGTGGCCCTGGATGTTGATGGCGTCTTGACGGATGGCACTTTTATTTGGGGACCTAATGGAGAAGAGTACAAGCAATTTTCATTTTCTGATGTTATGGGCATTTCACTGGCTTCAAAAGCGGGAATAATATTTGCTTTAATTTCGGGGGAAGATAATAGTCTTATTGACAGGTTTGCTGAAAAAATGAAAATTGCCGATACATACAAGGGAACAAAAGACAAAGCGGCGGCATTAACTTCGTTTGCGAAAAAAAATAAAATTGTGCTTAACCAAATTTGTTTCATGGGCGATGATGTGAATGACATCGGCGCGCTGGAACTGGCCGGTTTATCCGCCGCGCCTGCAAATGCCCATGAAAGCGTGAAGCGAAAAGTAAAATTCGTGACAACAAAAGCCGGCGGCAATGGAGCCGTCAGAGAGCTTATAGATTTTATTTTAGCAAAAAAAGTGCTTGGCAAAAAATGAAACTTTCAGATTACGTAATGCAATTTATCGTTGAACAGAGAGTAGGGCAGGTTTTCTTTCTGCCCGGCGGCGGAGCTATGCATTTAGTTGATTCGCTGGGTAAACGCAAGGATTTGGAAATTGTGTGCTGCCTGCACGAACAGGCGGTTGCTGTTGCCGCAGAATCATACGCCATGCATACTAACAATCTTGGCGTCGGTATTGTCACAACAGGTCCCGGCGGCACAAACGCAATCACGGGCGTAAGCGCCGCGTGGATTGATTCTGTACCCTGTTTATTTATTTCCGGACAGGTTAAAAGATCGGATATCATGAAAGGCAAAGGGATACGACAGTTGGGCATACAGGAAGTGGATATAATTTCCATGGTGCAGTCAATAACAAAATACGCGGTTACAGTCATGGAGCCAGAATTAATTAAGTATCATTTGGAAAAAGCCTTGTATCTGGCGCAAAACGGCAGACCGGGGCCGGTATGGCTGGATATACCGCTTGATGTTCAGGGAAGCATAATTGATGAAGCTGTGGTGAAGGGTTTTAATCCGGCGGAGATGAAGGAAAAAAAACCGAATAAATCGTCGGTGAAGAACGCTGTTAAAAAAATAATCAAGTTATTGAATAACTCTGAACGGCCGGTAATAATAGCCGGTGATGGAATAAAGCTCTCCAAATCAAAGGAATTATTTCTGGATATTATTAAAAAGCTTGATATACCGGTAATTCCTACGTGGAAGGCCATGGATATGATTCATGAAGAGCATGAATTATTCGCGGGAAGAGGCGGTATCCTGGGCGAGCGTTCCGCCAATTTTGCGGCGCAGAATTCCGATTTGTTGTTATGCATCGGTTCAAGAATGGATTTCACGCAGACAGGTTTCGATACCAAATCATTCGCCAGAGCCGCAAAAAAAATTGTCATTGATATAGATAAAAATGAAATAAATAAACTGGATTTCCTGATTGATTTAAAAATAATCGCAAACGCCAAAGCCGTCCTTGACGAAATCGCCGCTCAGTTGAATAATATTAAAATCAAAGACAGAAGTTTCTGGAAAGATAAAATAAAGGGATGGAGAAAAAAATATCCGGTAGTTTCAAAAGAGTATTATAATAAAACAGGGTTGGTTAATCCTTATGTGCTGGTTAACGTATTATCCAGGGAAGCGACAAACGAAGATATAATTAATCCCTGCTGTGCCGGCACTGCCGCTGAATATACGTTTCAGGCATTTAAGATTAAAGAAAATCAGAAATTTATTACCAATCATGGCCTTGGACCGATGGGGTTTGAGTTGCCGAGCAGTATCGGAGCGTGTCTTGCCAATAATAGAAAACGAACAATATGTATAGCCGGGGATGGCGGGTTTCAGTTAAACATTCAGGAATTGGAAACACTGCACAGGCTTGATTTGCCAGTAAAAATATTTATAATGAATAATAACGGTTATTCGTCAATCAGAACAATGCAGGAAACACATTTTAACGGGAATTATGTCGGTAATGATCCATCGTCAGGATTAACATTACCTGATATAATAAGTGTCGCGGAAGCATATAAAATAAAGGCAATCAGAATTAATGACGCGGGCGAACTGGAATTAAAAATCAGGGAAGCGCTTGATTTTCCGGGGCCGGTCATCTGCGATGTTTTGGTTATACCTGGTTTCAAAGTTTCGCCGAAAGTCGCTTCCCAGCGAAGAGAAGACGGCACAATGGTTTCCAAACCGCTGGAAGATCAATGGCCGTTTTTAGAACGGGATGAATTGAAATCCAATATGATGATTCCTTTAGTCCATGAATAACGAAATGGGATTGATAAACAATGAATGATTTATTTTCAGTTAAAGATAAAGTCATTATCCTGACAGGTGGAAGCGGCTTTTTAGGTTCTCAATTTAATCAGCATTTGACTTCCTGCGGCGCAAAGATTGTCAATTTTGATAACCAAGCGGATAATCCGGTTGATATTACAAACCCTAAAGATGTGAAAAAAGCTGTGGATAAAACCATCAAAAAATATAACCGGATTGATGGTGTTGTAAATGTTGCCGCGATAAATGCGGTTCCCGGAAGCGAAATGTCTAAAGATTTCTGGAAACCTTATGAGGAATATCCGTTGGAGATCTGGAAAAAGGAGCTTGATGTCAATCTCACCGCCGCCCATATTGTTACTCAGGCGGTCGCTCCTGTTATGATGAATCAAAAAAGCGGTTCAATTATTTTTCTGGCGACAGATCTCGCGATTATAGCGCCCAATAACAGTATTTATCAGGGAGGATATTTTAAAGACATAGCGTATGTTACTTCCAAAACCGGATTGCTCGGACTTATGCGTTCATGGGCGTCTTATCTTGGGAAATATAATATCAGGGTAAATGCCGCTGTTCCAGGCGGTATGTATAACGGCCAGCCGGAGGATTTTGTTGAAAAAAACAGCGCATTGAATATGTTGGGACGAATGGCTGATAACGGTGAATACAATGGGGTTATACAGTTTTTATTATCCGACGCGTCTTCATATATGACCGGCGCATCGCTTATAATTGATGGCGGCAGGACGGCTTGGTGATGAGATTTTTAATTTGCGGCATAGGTTCCATCGGACAGCGTCATTACAGAAATCTAAAATCTTTAGGACATGAAACGGCTTTGTTTCGCGCCGGCGGCGGAGCCAATGCTCCTTTTATCGATAAATTTTTATCCGAAGAACAATCATCAGGACAAAAGGTGAAAATTTATTATAACTTTAATGAAGCGATTGACGATTTCAAACCCTCCGCGGTTTTTATAACAAATCCCAACAGCAAACATATGGAAACCGCTTTGCTGGCGGCAAGAGCAGGCCAAAATATTTTTATTGAAAAACCCCTGACACATAACATGGATGGACTGGAAGAATTAAAAGCGCTTGCTGAAAAAAAGAATCTTAAAATAATGATCGGATACAATCTCCGCTGGCATCCTCTATTGAAAAAAATGAAGGCGATGGTTGCGAATGGGGATATCGGTCAGCCTATCTCTGCGCATATTGAGATGGGTGAAAATATAGAGGACTGGCATCCATGGGAAGATTATCGTCAGGCGTATGCCGCGTATAAAAATGGCGGCGGCGGAGCCGTACTGTGCTTCAGCCATGATATTGATTATCTGTATTGGTTTTTCGGACTGCCTGAAACAATTCAGGCAATTGGCGGCAAAATAACTCCTCTGGGCGGCGACGCCGAGGATATGGTAAAAGCATTGCTGGAGTATAAAAATAAATTTATTGTTTCTCTGCATCTTGATTACTGGCAGAAGCCGCCGAAACGTTTTTTTGAGATTATCGGTACCACAGGCAAAATAACGTGGGATTATTACACTAAAAATTTAACATTGGTTTCGAGAGACAATAATATTGCTCCAATTGTGTATCCTCTTTCTGACACTTTTGATAGAAATGATATGTTTATTGATGAAATAAAAGATTTTATCTTCGCTCTAAAGAATGAAAAAGAAGCGTCTGTGCCTCTTCAGGAAGGAATAGACGTTCTGGAAATATCTCTTAAAATTAAAGAACAAATAGGATTTTAAATCAAAATAAAGGATTGATACTTTATGATGGATTATAAAAAAGAAATTTCCAACTATTTGGATGAAGTACTGGAAAGAAAAGAATTCAGCATTGATAGCATAAAAAGGGGAATTAAAAGCTCAAAGTGTGTGTGTGTGTTCGGAATAGGTGCTATTTCTTTTCCGATTATATCATCCATAAAGAATTTTACAGATATCAAGATTGATTTTTTATCGGACAATGATCAGGCAAAATGGGGGAAAACATATCACAATGATTTAAAATGTATTTCTCCCGATGAACTGGAAAAATATAAAGATGATATCGCGATATTAATAACAACTCAGCATTATAAAAAAATATATCAGCAACTTTTAAAAAAGGGTTTCAAAAAGATATTCGCGGTTACAGAGTATCGGCTCCTTAATGATGTTTATTTCAAAAATAAACAAAATCTTCAGAAGATAAAAAAGAACGCATTAAAGGTAATGGATATTTTAGAAGATGAAAGATCCAAGGATATTATGCTTACTCTGATAAAAAACTGGTTTGATTTTGATGTTGATGAAATTGGTTATGAAGAAATATTTACCAATGATCAATACTATCCAGCCGGTATCATTAAATTAAGCGATAATGAGTCATTTGTCGATGTCGGAGCATATAATGGCGATACTGTCTTTGATTTTCTCAAAAGGACAAATAATAATTTTGACTCCATTTTTGCTTTTGAATTAGATAATAAGAATTTTAAAGAAATGGAACTGTCGGTTGATAAACTGGAACCAAACTTAAAGCGGAAAATAAAATTATATAATTTAGGCCTGCTGGATGAAGAAAAAAATGTATATTATGAAACAGGCGGTTCAGGAATGCAGAGTACTTTTATCAATGTTATTAACACCGCAAACGATTGCGGAAAAACAATCAGACTTTCAGATGTTTTAAAAAATGAAAAAGTTACATTCATTAAAATGGATATTGAAGGTTCGGAACCCCAAGCGCTATCGGGCGCTGAAGAAATAATAAAAAAACAGAAACCTAGACTTGCCATTTGTGTCTATCATAAACCGGAACATTTATGGGAGATTCCTTTATATCTTAAAAAAATTGTGCCGGAATATAAAATATATATAAGACATCATACTCCATTGGAATATGAAACAGTTTGCTATGCCGTAATTTAATAAAGTTATAAGCGAGAATGAAATCATTATGACGACAGAAAAGGAAATAGAAAAACAAAAAAGAGAAAAACTCAAAAAAGAAAAGCCTCTGGTGTTTGAGAAAGTCATAAAAATCGAGGAACGATTTAAACAAGGCATACCGACTCCGATTATAGATATTGCTTATAGTTATGCCTGCAATCTTAAATGTCAGCATTGCACAGCTTCGAGATTTAAAAAAGAAGGGCGAAAACTTACGCCGCAGGACTTGCTGAATATCAGCAGCCAGGCGCATGCGCTTGGTCTATGCCAGTTTTGTATTTCTGGCGGTGAACCATTGATTTTAAAAGATATTGACGAGGTCATTATAGCGCTTCAGCCGAACAAGTTTCACTTAACCATGAGCACCAACGGGCACTTTATGACACTGGAAAAGGCCAGACATTTAAAAGAACTGGGACTTGACAAGATAAAAATAAGCCTCGATGATTTTGATGAAAAAAAACATGACAGCAATCGCAATAGTGAAGGCGCGTACCGGAAAGCGATTGATGCCATGATGAACGCCAAGGAAGCGGGACTAAGCGTGGTAATTCAAACTGTTGTGACAAGGCAGAATTGCCAGACTGACCGCTTGATTCAAATGGCTGAGTTTGCCAAAGAATACGACTTTACCATAGATGTTCTGATAGCGAGGTGTACGGGTGAATGGGAAGGAAAACATGAGATGTTAATCAACGAAGATGACGCGGATTTTTTGCGCCGGGCACATAATAAATATCCTGTCTTGCATCGCGATACCTTTCCCTCCTACGGCATGGATAAGGGATGCGGCTGCGTGAACGCATGTCTGCATATAACTCAGTATGGTGACGTTCTGCCCTGCGTTTATGTTCATATTGGAATCGGCAACATTTTTGAAGAAAGCCTGAAGAATATTATTGAAAGAGGTATGAATATAAAGCATTTTAAGAATTACAATCCCAAATGTTTGTCCGGAGAAGACAGAAACTTTATCGAAAATTACATGACTAAATTTTACGGCAAACCATTGCCTGTTCCCTATACGGAAGTGTTTGCCAAAGATGATTTCTGCGATTAAATTTAATCTTTCATAAGGATGACAATAAATGCAAAAGATTATCAGTATCGTCACACCCTGTTTCAATGAAGAAGAAAATGTAATGGAAGTTTATCAGCAGGTAAAAGATATCTTCGCGCAAATCGCCGGTTACCGCTATGAACACATTTTTATTGATAATGCCTCGACGGATAAAACTGTTCAAATATTAAGGGAAATCGCGAAAAATGATTTTAATATTAAGGTGATTATTAATTCCAGAAATTTTGGGGCGGCAAGGTCTCCCTATCATGCACTTTTACAATCCAGAGGCGATGCGACAATCGTTGTTATGGCGGATCTTCAAGATCCCCCGCCCATAATAAAAAATTTGGTTAAAAAATGGGAAGAGGGTTATAAGCTTGTGCTTGCTGTAAAAGAAAAAAGTGAAGAGTCATCTATTATGTTCGCAATCAGGCAACTCTATTATAACACCTATAATAAATTATCAAATATTCAAATAGTCACTAATTATTGTGGCTTCGGCCTTTATGACAAGGCAATAATTGATATATTAAGAAAATTGGATGATCCTTATCCTGATTTGCGAAGCCTTCTCGGTGAAATAGGTTTTGAAAGGGCAATTCTCACGTATGTTCAGCCAAAAAGAAAAAGAGGGAAAACAAAAAATAATTTTTATAATTTGTATGATCAGGCGATGCTGGGCATTACCAGGGATTCAATAATTCCTTTGCGGCTTGCCAGTTTTATAGGCTTTTTTGTTGCCGCTTTAAATCTATTGGTGGCTGCGGGGTATTTTATATATAAAATTATCTACTGGGATAATTTCCAGTTGGGTATTGCTCCGCTAGTAATCGGTATCTTTTTCTTCGGCGGTGTGCAATTGTTTTTTTTGGGTATTATCGGGGAATACATTGGAGCAATTTTTACTCAGGTAAAAAAACGGCCATTGGTTATCGAAAAAGAACGAATTAATTTTGATTAATTTTAATGGAGCAAATCTTTGAGAATATCATGGGAACATCTATGGCTGAAGCATCAAATAAAAATTCGATTTTTCGTCATTGGTGTTTGGAACACAATCTTCGGTTACTTAGTTTACATCAGTCTTGATTACCTATTCACGTTCGTTTTTCAAAAACGCTATTTAGCCTACATGACGGCTGCCGTTCTTGCAAATATCATAGCCACGATCAGCGCGTTTCTCCTTCACAAACATATCACCTTTAAATCAACTGTGAGGGGAAAAGGCGTTATCATTGAATTTTTTAAATTTTATTCTATGTATACAGTAACAAACATTCTCGGCTTTGCGTTACTTCCCTTTTTTGTCGAAGTTCTGAAGATAGACCCCAAAATCGCCGGCGCTTTGTTAATCCCTATCGTCGCGATCATCAGTTATTTCGGACACTCCAGGTTTTCATTTATAAAACGATGAACCGTCGGTATATCTTACATCTTTATTTTATTTTTAATAAAACAAAGACTTTAACATTCTGATGATACGGTCATAATTATATTGACCTTACTTTGTAATTTGGGTATTAACCCCAATGTGATTTATCAACAAAATAAATAATGTTACTCCGTAAAATAAATGTAAAGGATTTGAAAAGGAGATTCATAAAAATGAGCATAGAAATAAAAGCACCCATGACCGGAAAAATCGTCAGTATCGTTGTTAATTTGGGCGACAAGGTCAATGCTGAAGACGAAGTCATCATCATGGACGCCATGAAAATGGAAATTCCCATATATGCGCCCGCCGAGGGAACGGTGAAAGAAATAAATGTCAAAGAAGGCGACTCCGTAAAAACGGATCAAGTTCTGATGACCCTTGATTAAAAAAGTGGAGCCCCCTCCGGCAGGAGCCGGATGCTCCCTACAATAATGAGACCCAAGCTTCAGAAACGAAGTGCATTGAAGTTTGCAGGTCGAATTATCCCACAAAGCAGAGGATAACGCGACCTCCCGCGAGTTACGGCGCATTCCTCCCACGGCTGGAGTTGGGGGATTCCAAGTTGCGGGATAGATACTCCTTCGGCGGCAGTGGACTTTGTAATAATTAGATAGGATGAATAGATCAACCATCAAAAAGCAATATTTTACCAATACAACAAGGATTGAACCATGAAAGGTTTATTTGCGCACAAACCGCTGCATCTTATCATGCAGGATCCTGAGGTCGAGCAACATAAGCTGAAACGGGTCCTGGGACCATGGGGTCTTATAAGCCTTGGTATAGGCGTTATTATCGGCGCAGGAATTTTTGTATTGTCCGGCCAGGCTGCGGCAAATTACGCCGGCCCGGCAATCGTGCTTTCGTTCATCCTTTCGGCAATCGGATGCGCGCTGGCAGGCCTCTGCTACGCAGAGTTCGCATCAATGATCCCGATTTCCGGCAGCGCCTACACATATGCCTATGCGACACTGGGAGAATTTATTGCGTGGATCATCGGTTGGGACCTTGTGCTTGAATACCTTTTCGGCGCATCAACGGTCGCGGTTGGCTGGTCAGGATATGTGGTCAGTTTTCTAAAAGATTTTAATATCAATATTCCGGCTGTTTTCAGCCAGGCGCCACTGTCCTATTCCGTCACAGGCGGCTGGCATGCAACCGGCGCAATCTTGAATTGTCCGGCCATTTTTATCGTCGGACTCATGACCACACTTCTGGTCATCGGCATCCGCGAATCGACAAGGGTCAACAATGTCATCGTGATTATCAAGCTGATCGTCATTGTTCTCTTTGTCGGCGTCGGCGTATTTTTTATCAAGTTAGCCAACTGGTCGCCCTTTCTACCCGACAATACCGGTCAGTTCGGGTCATTCGGCTGGAGCGGTGTTGTGCGCGGCGCAGGCGTGATCTTTTTTGCTTACATCGGTTTTGACGCGGTTTCAACCGCGGCGCAGGAAGCGCGCAACCCTCAGCGTGACATGCCGATCGGCATTCTGGGTTCGCTCGCCATCTGCACAATCATTTTTATCCTCATGACCGGTGTGCTAACCGGCATCATGAAGTATACGAACCTGTCTGTACCTGATCCCATTGCGGTTGCCGTCAATGCCGCAGGCCCGGGCATTGCGTGGCTCCGGCCATTCATCAAATTAGGTGCCATTGCCGGCTTGAGTTCTGTGGTACTCGTTCTGCTCATGGCTCAGCCGCGTGTTTTCTTTTCCATGGCGCGCGACGGTTTACTGCCGGCAGCGTTTGCCCGCGTGCATCCGCGTTTCAAGACACCGTACATACCGACAATTCTCACCGGGTGTGTTGCGGTAATGGTGTCAGGTATCTTTCCCATCAATATCCTCGGCGAACTGGTTTCCATAGGCACGCTATTGGCATTTGTCATCGTGTGCATCGGAGTGCTCGTGCTGCGCTACCGCCATCCGGAAATCCCGCGCGTGTTCCGCACGCCATGGGTCCCGTTCGTCCCCATAGCCGGCGCCCTAGTGACCCTGCTCCAAATGGTGTTTTTACCGCTTGACACTTGGATACGCCTCTTTGTCTGGATGGCGATAGGCATCGTCATTTACTTCTTCTACAGCCGCAAACACAGCAGACTGAGGATTTTATCGCTGGAAGAGTGATCTTGGCAATAAAAAGGGGTTAACAATTTTCTTGTTAACCCCTTTTTGGATTTTGGTGAGCCCTGTCGGAATCGAACCGACAACCTAATGATTAAGAGTCATTTGCTCTGCCAGTTGAGCTAAGGGCCCACACACGGAACTTTTAAAAAAACATCCCTTTCTATTTATACTTTTTCTGGTACGCCCGGTAGGATTCGAACCTACGACCAACAGATTCGAAGTCTGCGACTCTATCCAGCTGAGCTACGGGCGCACAATTTACGTATATGGGGTGAGTGAAGGGATTTGAACCCTCGGCCTCCGGGGCCACAACCCGGCACTCTAACCAGCTGAGCTACACCCACCATTTATGCCAATTCGCTTTCTTTGGCTAACTTTGTTGGCATCGTCATCGCCGCGCTATCCTTTGAAAGCAAATGGCATTACACCTTGGTGCGCCTGGAGGGATTCGAACTCTCGGCCCACGGATTAGAAGTCCGTTGCTCTATCCAACTGAGCTACAGGCGCATTTTTTAACCATGTGCCAAAAAGATTTAGCGTCTTATCGTCTCCGCCTTCTTTTGTCAAGACCTAATGCTGATGAAATTGTAAACAATCTTAAACTTGCACATACTAGATGACCATATCACGGGTATGAAACCCCAAAGCAAGCACTGAAAAGTCATCTATTACTTAACATAACCGGCAATACCTTCAAACCGGTATCTTTTTTTATTAATCTTTCCTCCCTGGAGATCTGTTGAATAAAAATAATGTTCCGTTTTCGAATTATACCACCTGTAAAGCTCTCTGGTATTTGTCAATCTGGATGTCGCGATGTTGCCTATCGAACCTTCAAATATGTATCCCTGAAGATTCTTGCCGCCGCCCGTTATATTATAATGGTAAAAGTGATCTTTTTTTTGCGGACTATACCAACGATAGAAACTGGTCGTCCCCGGAGTTTCCGGCTTAAAAAGCCGAAAAGCAATGCCTTCCTTTACGTAATGATTTTGACTTAATCTCTTTGTTTCTGATTGAGGATTGGCCGTAAACAAATAATCAGTTCCATTGTAATACCTGTAAATATCAATAACCTTAACTGTATTATCGGGAACTATTTCCGCGAAGACTTCGACAATTCCCTCACCGCCATTGGTATCAAATACAATATAATCCGCATAACAACCTGGCGTCATTTGTCCCGTATTTAAGGTAACTCTAAGATAATTGGTTTGACTGGTTGTCGCGCCGGAATTAGGCACAATGTTTATACTGCCGGCAGGAAGATAAAAAATGTTTTCTCCTAATATTTTTACGCCTTCAAATACCAAACGGCTATCCTTACTGATAATAGTAAGAACATGGGGTCCGTCAGTAAGTCCTTCCGCAACCAGTAATTCCCCTTTTTTTTCTTTCAGGTCGGCAAACAATTCACTATCATCAATTATAGTTTTATCAAGATATGCGGTTAAATTGACTTCGTCAGGATAAGTCAATAAATACAGAATTATTCCTTTTCCGCGAAAGTTAATTTTAATAAAGTTCTCCCCTTCCGCGCCCGAAGGATAACCATTACTTTCCGTCCAGTTGCCCGTTAATTCCACGGTTTCTTTCAAATATTTGGGCACGGTATAAACTCCGTTTCCCCGCGCATCTTCATTGACAAACGATATATATCTACCTTTTTTAAAATTGGCCGGTTCCTCTTTAATTTCATGTTTTTGCGCCGCCACCGACCATGTCAACATTTCTTTACCACTGTTGGTCACCATTATCTTTTTGGAAACAGTTTTCTCCGGTAAAATACTGCCCATATCCAATCTTAAAGGATTCAAATTGATCAAAGGAGATTTTCGAGTATAAACTATTATAAACGTGACAAAGATTGTTCTTGACCCGCCTTCAAAGTTAATTTTAATTGCTTCTTTATGAGTACCTGCCGGAAATTCCTTATGGCAGATAAGCTTTTCACTACCAGCTTCTAGTGTCATCTCTACATTGTGAATTGCAATTTTAGAGCTACTGTCATTTAATAATGATTTAACGGGCAGTAACCGAATTTCAACACGCAAAGAATCAGTGTTGTTTTCTAACACGCCCGATAACTTCTGTTCTTCTAATTTCTTCCACCCTTCCGGTCCATCTGTCGACCAATCAATGTTGCCTGAACCCATATTCTTTAATGTAAATATTCCTTCACCGGATTTGTCGGCATTGATTTTTCCTACATTAATCTCCCTCGGCGTTATTGTCAGCACCGGCCATAAATGCTCCCCATCCTTGTTTACAGTGCTTTGAACTTTTTGCTTAATAATTTTATTTTGTTCTGGATTTATATTATTTTGAGCGACAGTTATAAATGGATAAACAATCAGCGCGAAAATAATCACGGGTATGAATTTTAAAACAAGCTTTGGAAACAATTCCGCAGCAAACTGCAATGTATTAAACCCTCCGCTTCGCGGGATTGTTCGACTTACAAATTTCAATGCACTTCGTTTTTGAAATTTGAGTCTCACAGTAAAGATAAAATTATTCTTTATCTTCAATATAAATACCTCTTTTTAAAAAATAATCACGGGTATTAAACCTCCGCTTCGCGGGATTGTTCAACTTACCAATCCGTTACGCTGCGCTTTCGGAATTGGAGTTTCATAATAATGAATCGTTTATTTCTAACTCAAAGATTAAATTTAAGCAACTAGTTTGAGTTATCGGCTCATTCAAAATACTTGACATATCCGGTAAACAAGATGTAGCTTTCATCCAATTTTTAGTGAAGAACACATCCACCAAGGCGGAGTTTGCTGATTGAGCTCCTGATCAAACAATTATGAATTACGATATTTTTAAATACTGGATTGCGCTAAAATCTATCGCGGGCGTCGGAAATATTACTTTTCCGGCATTAGTGGATAAGTTTTGTTCTTTACCCGCTATTTTTGCCGCACCGGTTTCAAAATTAAGTGAAATCCCGGGAATTTCCAAGAATATCGCCACAGCAATCGCCAGTTTTAAGGACTGGGAGAAAGTTAAAGAAGAACTTGAACTTCTCGATAAAAATAAAATTAATATAATTACTTATCGAGATGAAATTTATCCAGAAAAACTCATGAATATTTATGACCGCCCTCCTTTTCTTTATGTTCGGGGCAATCTGAATAAAGATGATATAAATATTGCCGTAGTCGGCTCCCGTCAGGCCAGCACCTACGGCAAATACACGACGGAAAAGATTAGCCGCGAACTTGCCCTCAAAGGTTTAACTATTGTCAGCGGCATGGCCCGGGGCATTGATTCCGTAGCACACCGCGGAGCACTGACCGCACATGGCAGGACGATCGCCGTTCTGGGCAGCGGACTAGATGTTATTTATCCTCCGGAAAACAAAAAATTATTTACTGATATCATTCAAAATGGCGCTGTTATTTCTGAATTCCCGCCAGGCACACCACCGCGTTCAGCCAATTTCCCGACACGCAATCGTATCATCAGCGGTATGTCCTATGGCGTTGTAATCGTAGAAGCTGGAGAAAAAAGCGGCTCTCTCATTACAGCCAGACTTGCGCTGGAACAAGGACGGGAAGTCTTTGCCGTGCCTGGAAGTATCGACTCCGCAGGTTCACGCGGAACAAATAAACTAATTAAGCAAGGCGCAAAATTAATTGAAAATACCGATGATATTCTGGAAGAAATTTTGCCCCAGTTCGAAAGAACAATTGTATTGAAACCGCATACTATTGACAACTCCGAAGCCATTGCCACTAAACCCGCCGAAATATTGAGCGCTGTTGATCAAAAAATAATCGGCTTTGTTTCCGGTGGCCGCGTTCATATTGATGATTTGATTTCTTCCACCGGTTTATCGTCTGCCGACATTTTAAGCGCATTGACGACATTGGAAATGAACTACCCCGCAGCAAGCTACGGGGTATCAAAAGCCTCTATAAGGAATAGGCCTTTCGTAGCAAGCTAAGGGGAATTAACCCNNTTAACCCCAAACAAGATTAAAAGGAATCGTTCAACAGTATCCGGGAAAGTTTTTTTCTCTGAAAAAATAAGTGGAGTCCCGGGAGGATCCGGGGGATTCAAAGTCGCGGTATTACCGCACAAAGAACCGTGAAATGATCAATTACAAATGACACCGTAAAAAGCGCCAGAGGCAAGGCGGGCGAAGCTTGAGGAATGAGGCCTACTTTTGTTGCATAGGCCGCAAGTAGCCTGCCCCGGCACAGGCCGGGGAAAGGTGAAGTACAACGCAGCATATGGCGCTTGTTATGGTGTCATTGAATAAATATATCTTTACAAAATATCTTCTTCCATCTATACCGTGCGCCGAATCACGGGTATCAGAATACCCTCGGCTTCGCTGGATAGTTCGACTTGAAAGTTTCAGTTCACTTAGTTTCTGAAACTTTAGTCTCACAAATATAAGGAGAGTTAGTTATGGCAAAGTCATTAGTTGTTGTGGAATCTCCCACAAAAGTTAAAACAATAAAAAAATTTCTCGGCAGTGGCTTTGATGTTGTCGCTTCGATGGGACATATTAAAGATCTGCCGAAAAGCACTCTGGGTATTGATCTGGAAAATAATTTCGAACCAACCTATAGTGTAATTGAAGCCAAAAAGAAGACTATTGATGAATTAAAAAAAGCTGCTAAAAACGTGGAAAACATTTATCTGGCCCCCGACCCCGACCGCGAAGGCGAAGCCATCGCCTGGCATATATCCGAGGTGGTAAACACAAAAAATAAAAAAATATATCGCGTCCTATTTAATGATCTCACAAAAAAAACCGTGTTAGAAGCAATTAATAATCCGCTGGAGTTGAACTTCAATAAGTATGAAGCACAGCAGACCCGCCGCATTCTGGATAGGTTGGTTGGTTATCAAATCAGTCCTATCCTCTGGGATAAAGTCAAGAGAGGATTGAGCGCCGGCCGGGTTCAATCCGTTGCTGTGAGAATGATCTGCGAAAGAGAAGACGAAATCAATAAATTTGTCCCGGAAGAATACTGGAACCTGCTGGCACAATTTGAGGGAAACAATCCCCCTCCTTTTGACGCCAAATTACTCAAGATAGACGGCAAAAAAGCAAAAGTCGTCAATGGCGAACAGGCCGCCAAGCTGGCTGACACCATAAAAAAAGCTTCTTTTATCGTGGAGAAGCTGGAGAAAAAAGAATTAAAACGCTCGGCACTGCCACCCTTTACTACCAGTAAATTACAGCAGGAATCCTCCCGCTGGCTGCGCTTTTCCGCGAAAAAGACGATGATGGTCGCTCAAAAATTATATGAAGGTATTGAACTTGGTAACGACGGCTCCGTCGGTCTAATTACTTATATGCGAACCGACTCTTACCGCATTGCCGAAGAAGCGCTCAATGAAGTGCGAGCTTATATCCAGGAAAATTATTCACCTGATTATCTGCCGCCCAAACCGCATACATACAAAAACGCGCAAAAAGCTCAGGACGCTCATGAAGCCATCCGGCCATCGACCATGGCTTACAAGCCGCAGGCCATAAAAGAATATTTATCCAATGATGAATTTAAACTCTATCAACTTATCTGGAACCGATTCACTGCCAGTCAGATGAATCCGGCCATTTTCGATCAAACAACTATTGATATTGCCGGAGCCAATTGTATCTTTCGCGCTCAGGGACAGGTTCTCAAGTTCCCCGGGTTCACCATCGTTTACACTGAAGGCAAAGATGAAAAAGAAGAAGAGAATGGGCTGGATAAATTTCTTCCCAATGTAAAAGAAAAAGAAAAATTAAAGCTGCTTAAATTAAATACGGAACAAAAGTTCACCCAGCCACCACCGCGCTTTTCGGAAGCATCTCTGGTTCGTGAACTTGAAGAAAAGGGAATTGGACGGCCTAGTACCTACGCCAATATTCTCTCCACAATTCAGGACCGGGAATATGTGCGCCGGGATAAAGGAAAATTCTTCCCGACAGAATTAGGCGTTATTGTTACCGAACTTTTGGTGAAAAGTTTCCCCACGGTTCTGGATATTGCTTTTACCGCGGACATGGAAAATAAATTAGATATGATTGAAGACGGTAAAAGTAAGCGTGTAAAAACCCTTAAAGATTTTTATAGTCTCTTTGCCCAGGAGTTGATAAAAGCAAAAGACGAAATGAGAAATGTCAAAAGGGAAGAAACACCAACCGATCTGATTTGCGAAAAATGTAATTCACCTATGATTATCAAGTGGGGACGTAATGGTAATTTTCTCGCCTGTTCTAATTATCCCGAATGCAAAAACACTATGAATGTTATTCAGGACAAAGAAGGGAAAATAAAAAACGTGGAAGCAAAAACAACAAATACGAAATGTAATAAGTGCGGCAAGGCAATGATTGTCAAAGAAGGCCGCTTCGGGCAGTTCCTTGCCTGTTCGGGTTATCCCGAATGCAAAAACACAATCAATGCAACCAAAAACGATAAGGGTGAGATTGTTCCTCTTGAAGTTCAAGCGACTGATACCGTCTGTGAACTATGCGGAAAACCAATGATTATCAAACGCGGTCGTTATGGTCAATTCCTAGGTTGTTCCGGTTATCCGGACTGCAAAAATATCAAAAATATTCATAAGGGCAAAGACGGGGAAATGATCCCACAGGAAGCTGAGGTCACCGATGCCACATGTGAAAAATGCGGAAAGCCCATGGCCGTCAAGCGCGGACGATTCGGGAAATTTCTCGGTTGCACTGGTTATCCGGAATGCAAGAACATCCAGAAAATGCCCAAAACAACATCCGGAGAATCACAGGTATGATACCAAAAGCAAGCTTTGGTATCATACCCTCCGCTTTGTCCCGACAGCGTCGAGATTCAACTAACAAGTTACAGCGCACTTTGTTTCCGAAGCTTTGGTCTCACTAATAAAGTCCCACTTAGCTTCGCACGTGGGATAATTCGTCCTACAAGTTTCAGTGCGCTACGCTTCTGAAACTTGGGACTCATTAAATTGGAGTCTCATTAATGAAAACATCTCCTGTTATAATCATTGGAGGCGGACTTGCAGGCTGTGAAGCTGCCTGGCAGCTCTTGCGACGCGGTCATGCCGTTCATCTCTATGAAATGAAGCCGCAAAAGTTTTCACCCGCCCATAAAATGGAACATCTGGCGGAATTAGTCTGCAGCAATTCTCTTAAGTCCAACAGCCTCGACAATGCCCCGGGATTACTTAAAGAAGAAATGCGCCGCCTCAACTCAATAATAATAGCGGCGGCGGATCGCACAGCGGTTGCCGCAGGCTCCGCTCTGGCGGTTGACCGCATTCAATTTGCCAGCGAAGTTGAAGCGCAACTCCAGATGCAAAAAAACTTCATCCGGAGCCGTGTTGAGGTTACTAAAATTCCACAAGATTCACCAACTATCATCGCCACGGGACCGCTCACTTCCGATGCCCTGGCGCAGGAAATCTCTAAAACGCTGGACAGTTCTTATTTATATTTTTACGATGCTATTGCGCCGATAGTTGAAGCTGATTCTATTGATATGGACAAGGTTTTCTGGGCATCGCGCTATGATAAAGGAACACCCGATTATCTGAATTGTCCGCTAAGTAAAGAAGAATATGAACTCTTCCGGCAAGAATTACTGGCGGGCGAAAAGGTCGCCATAAAACCTTTTGAAGAAGTCCGCCATTTTGAAAGCTGCTTACCGATAGAAGTATTGGCCTCCCGTGGCGAAAAAAGCCTGGCTTTCGGGCCGATGAAACCGGTAGGTCTTATCCATCCTAAAACAGGTTCTATTTCTTATGCGGTAGTTCAATTGCGCCGGGAAAATATGGCCGGCACTCTTTTTAATATGGTTGGATTTCAGACAAAACTGACCTGGCCGGAACAGCGGCGCATCTTTCGCCTTATTCCAGGCCTCGAAAACGCTCAATTTGCCCGCTATGGCAGCATTCACCGCAATACTTTTATTCATTCCCCTTCCCTTCTACTCCCCTCGCTGCAACTCAAAAATAATGAAAATATTTTCTTTGCCGGTCAGATTACCGGCGTTGAAGGCTATACTGAATCGGCAGCCATGGGACTTTTAGCCGGATTAAATGCCGCCTTTATCATCGAAGGAAAGCCTCTGCAACCGCCGCCTATTAAAACCGCCATTGGAGCGCTGCTTCATTACATTGTTTCTGCCGAATCCGCTGATCGTTTTCAGCCAATGAATATTAATTTTGGTTTGCTGGATACATTACCTGGAAAAAAATTAAAAAAGAAAGAAAAAAATATTCTCCATGTAAATCAAGCTCTGCAATCATTGAATGACTGGATAACAAATCAAAATCTGAACTGATCCCGAAAACAAAAATAAAGCACTGCAAATATATTCTATTGACACACAAAAATACTTCTCTTATACTTCGCTCGCCCCAAAATATATCTTATCAAATAGGAAATTATTAATATATATTATAGAAATAAGGAGAATTAAAATGGCAGAACAAAATAGAGAAAGTTCGCTTGTACTCATAAAACCGGATGCCCTGAAAAATTCGTTAACAGGATATATACTTTCGCAGTTTTCTGAATTCCACACGGGATTACGTTTCGCGGCACTGAAGGTTGTTTCTGTAAATCTCGCTCTGGCCGAAGAACATTATGCCGAGCATAAAGGAAAATTTTTCTACCCTTCGCTTCTGGAATACATACGCGGTTATCTGCATTATCCGAATGATCCATCGAAACGCAGAGTCATAGCGATACTGTATCGGGGACCCAACGCCATCAAGAATATTCGGGAAATCTGCGGCAATACGAATCCGCACGATGCCAGACAGCAAAGGCCCGGCTGCATTCGCGCGTTGGGAACCGTAATTCCTCTGTATGATGAAAATGGTAAATTTATCGGAGACAGATCGGATAATCTTATTCATGCCTCCGCCAATCCCGAGGACGCGGAACGTGAAATAAAACTCTGGTTTCTCCCCACTGATATTCCGCCAACCGTACGGAATTTTCCCACGGAAATAAGCAAAGAATATTTTTATTATAAAAATAACGCCATAAGCTCAACCCACACACAGAGAAGTTTCTGCTTCATAGCACCAGGCGATATAGTCTGGAAATCGGACATGAAGGTTCTTCGACAGTTAGAAAAAGGCAAGAAACAGGATTATTCGGCGAATGCCGTAACTGCCAAATACTTAATTAACAGGGAAATTGAAGATATTTAAATCTTTTTCCCTGAACGGCTGATCTATAATCGAAAATGGTGTTTTACAAAGACCTCAGCCAGCATCAACGTGCCAGCAAGATCTTCAATATGGCAATCCGCCTGAAATCTGATGGTGCCGATACCTACATCAACCGGGGAGTTGCTTATTTATCGCGGGGCAACAACGAACTGGGCTGCCGTGATGCGCAAAAAGCATGTACATTGAGCAATTGTAAATTGTTAGAAGAAGCTAAACGCAGGGGAGCCTGCCGTTGATTCAGGTTTGTCTTGATTAACGATGCTTGACTTTCATTTGAAAAGAGATATCGCTGAAAATCAATAAAGTCTTGCTGCTGGCCAATGCCGCCATACACGCGGTGAAGTTTTCTATTAGTTGAAAATTAAGTTCTTAAATGATAGAGGCTCCTCTTGTTGGAATAAGAGGAAGAATTATGCAAACACTGCAGAAAAGAAAAAACGATCAACACGATAATTTGTGTGAAGAATTATTGCGGGAAAAAGCCGCAGTACTGAGTCGCGCCGGTATGGCAGTGGATGATGCTATTGAGCGGCTGATGAGCATAGATAGAGAAATAGAACTAAAGATATCTATTTTAAATACTTTGTGCTGGAATAACCATGCCTCGGAAATGTTGCAGAAAAAGCAAATGGTCTGTGAAGAAATAAACTTGAGCATTGATCATTTCAATGCTATTCGCCAAAAAGCCCAACTGCAATATTATTATCTGATTGTTACGCGGGAAGCACTTGGTTTGCGTCGGCATGAAATGATTCAGGATATTTACCGGATTCCAGCAAAAAAAGAAAAAATACGGACAGCTTAATGGATAGATACAAAAAGCAACGGATGCGGATGGTTGAAACGCAGATAAAAGCGCGTTTAATAAACGATGTCCGGATATTGAGAGCTATGAGTGCCATTCCGCGTCATCTTTTTGTTGATGAAGGACTGATTGATCAGGCCTATAATGATAGTCCTCTTCCTATTGATGAACATCAGACCATATCGCAACCATATATAGTCGCGCTCATGACGCAGGCATTGGAGTTAAAGGGAAAGGAAAGGGTCTTGGAAATCGGTACCGGCTCCGGTTATCAAACGGCGGTATTGGCTTCTCTGGCCGATCGTGTTTTTTCCGTTGAACGCATTGCTTCTCTGGCAACAAACGCGCGCAAAATTCTTGATCAGCTTAATTTTTACAATGTAGCCATAAGAGTCGGCGATGGCTCTTATGGCTGGAGAGAAGAAGCTCCTTTTGACGCCATTATCACCACCGCGGCAGCACCGGAAATTCCTCAATATTTAGTCGAACAGCTTGCTGTTGGCGGAAGAATGGTTGTTCCTGTAGGCGGTCGCGATGTGCAAACCTTATATAAACTTACCCGTCCTGTTGAAAATCCGCAGGAAATTATCAAAGAAGATTTAGGCGGATGCCGCTTTGTCAGCCTGATCGGGGAGAGCGGATGGAAAAAATAAAACCTGATTTAGCGTCAGGTTTTTTTATTTTGCTAGCTTTGTTGTTTATTCTTTCTTGTTTCAGTCCACAGTTGCAAAAAACGCAGGCAATGGGTATCTATCATCGAGTAAAAAAAAATGAAACGGTTCGAATGATTGCCCGCGCTTATCATGTTAAATTACAAGATTTAGTCGAAATGAACAATATAACTGATCTCAATTCAATTAAAGAAGGCTCGGTTATATTTATTCCCGACGCCAATCAGGTAATTGATGATGTAATGGTCCATGTAAAAACTATGGATACTGCGGCCAATCTCACCGCTAAAAAAGATAATTCAGATAATGCTAATAAACTTACGGAAAAGAACGTTAGGAAAGAAGGAAAACCCGCGACTGAGGCACCTGCTTTAGTAAATAAAAAAGAGCGGCTGCCTATGGTGACATCCCAAAAAACACAACAGCCAAAAGTTACGCCTAGTGAAGAAACTCAAGCAGCAGAAGTTATTCCGGCACAGAAACCGCCTGGCGAAAAAATCGATTCCAAGCCTAAAACAAAACTACCTATGGAAGAAATACAAATAGAAAAAAATAGGTTTATTTGGCCGGTGCGCGGCAGCGTAAATACTAATTTCGGCATTCAGCCCAACAAGACTTACCATAACTGGATTAAAATTGTTTCGCCTGCGAAAACAAAAGTAAAGGCCGCAGCATCTGGAACCGTTATTTTCTCGTCCCAATTAAAAAATTATGGGGAAACAATTATTATCCGGCATAAAGACAATTTTGCCACGGTCTATACACATCTGAAGAAAAGATATGTCAAAACAGATCAAAATATCAAAAAAGGGGAAACGATTGCGATAGTGGGTGAAACAGACGACGCAGGTAACGCATATATAAATTTTGAAATCCGCTTGCAGGGCAAAGCGCGCAACCCTCTTTTTTTCCTGCCTTAATTTATACCAATTAGATATCTGATACTAAAAGGTTTATTTACCGGGCATAATACCAAGTAAGCTTTCAAAAATTCATATTTTAATTTTTGAAAGCAACTTGGTATAAATCCTTTCTTCGCTCTTGCCGATAAATAAATAATTGCTATATTAAGTCAATTCTAACTTCAAGAGGTAAAAATGAATAATCATTTTGAACAGGGACCTATTCGTCCGCCCAGCGAGGCGACAAGCCTTTTAATTCGTGTAACAAGAAATTGTCCGTGGAACAAGTGCGCTTTCTGCCATACATACCGCGGCAGCAAGTTTGAACTCAGAAGTGTGGAAGAAGTTAAAAAAGATATCCAGGCAATGAAAGATATTGCCGATCAAATTGTCGGTCTTTCCTGGAAATTGGGAGAAAACGGACATGTTAATCGAAATGTGTTGCAGCATATTTACAATAATAACAATTTTAATAATGATTTTTTTCAACCGGTGGCGGCATGGCTCTACTTCGGCGGTGAAAATGTATTTTTGCAGGATGCCAATTCATTAATTTTGAAAACCACCGACCTTTTAGCTATTCTTGATTTTCTACGGGAAAAGTTTCTCCAAATAAAAAGGATTACTTCTTATTGCCGTTCACACACGGCAACGAGAAAGACAGTTGATGAGTTTGAACAATTGAAGAAGGCCGGTCTTTCCCGTATTCATATTGGCATGGAAAGCGGTTGTGACGAGGTTTTATCTTTAATTAACAAAGGTGTTACCGCCAGCGATCATATTAAAGCTGGTCTGAATATAAAACAGGCAGGCATTGAACTCAGCGAATACGTGATGCCCGGATTGGGCGGAACAAAATGGACCCGTCAGCATGCTTTGGAGACCGCCAGAGTCATTAATGCGATCAATCCTGATTTTATTCGTTTACGCACGTTGCATGTTGTGCCGGGCACTGGGATGGATAAATTAATGAAAAAAGGTGAATTCCAACCGCTTAATGATGAAGATATTCTTAGAGAAATAAATTTATTTATCGAGAACCTGGATGTTCAGGGAACATATCTGTCCAGTGATCACATTTTAAATCTGCTGGAAGAATTGGAAGGAGAATTTCCCGCAGATAAACCCAGAATTTTATCGGCGGTCAGAAGATTTTTTGAACTTTCCGCTGAAGACCGGCTTATTTTTCGCATTGGCCGAAGGAGCAGCACATTAAGAAAACTTGATGATCTTGCCGATGAAGAAACGTATTCGAGATTAAAATCGGTGGTTGATCGTTACGCCGCGAAAGGCGGCAACATCGAAGAAGATATAATTAAAACCATGAATAATTATATCTAAAAAATTAATGCTCAATGTGGATATGCAATTTTGTCGTGCCGCTCTTCATGTCTTGTATTTTGTATTCGGGTAAATATTTTATTGACACACAAGTTATTCCTGCTTATATTCCCGCCCTCAAAAAGCGATGTTTTATCAAGTATCAAGTAATCGGCACCTCGCCTTAAAATCGCTTGAGTGCTTTTACAGACCGGTAAAATATGCAGAACAATAACAAGTTCTGCTATGTATTACTAAAGGTTATGAACAATTTGAGGCATCTGAGTTATTTGATCAAGTGGAGCCCCCTTTTGCAGGAGCCGGAGGCTCCCCAAAATAACGCGACCTCCCGCGGATTACACCGCATTCTTTCCCCGGCTGAAGCCGGGGGATTCCAAACCGCGGGATTGATAAATTCATGCAATATTTTGATAAAATTTAAAACAATAATTTAGAGGAGACTATACGATGCGTGAGTGCGTAATTATCGATGGTGTAAGGTCAGCCAATTCCCGGGCGCACATCGAAGAGGGATGGTTTAGAGCCATCAGACCGGATGAGGTTCTGACGAAAGTTTATGATGGGTTGTTTGCTCGTAACCCCAAGGTAAAACCCGAAGATATCGAAGCCGTATTTGTCGGCTGTGCCAATATTACCGGCATGCAAAACGATATCGGCCGTATTTCCTGGCTGGCAGGAGGATTCCCGGAATCTGTCCCGAGCAACACTCTTACAATGCAGTGTCCTTCCGGCATGGCGGCCGTTGAGCATGCTGCCAGAGCTATTGCATGCGGTGAGGGCGATACCTACCTGGCTTCCGGCGTGGAAGACATGCAGAAAGTTTTCATGGCCATGCATATGGATTTCCCTCCGCGTCTGCTCGAGCGATACAACATCATGGACATCCCCATGGGTTCTACTGCTGAAAAAGTGGCCGAACAGTGGAAAATCACCCGGGACGATATGGAAAACATGGCCTTCTGGAGCCATAATAAAGCCGATGCAGCCACCAAGGCCGGCAAGTTCAAGAAGGAAATAATCCCGATCGAAGGTCTTAATGACGACGGTACGCCCTTCATGGTCGATGTCGACCAGTGGATCCGTGGTGACATCTCCAGAGAGCAGATGGCCGGCATGAAGCCCGGTTTTAAACCGGATGGTCTTTTGACCGCCGCTACATCCTCGCCGCTTACTATCGGCGCCGCTGCTGTAATCCTGATGGAGCGCTCCAAGGCCGACAAGTTGGGCCTTTCGTATCACCTTAAGTACGAAGGCGGCGCAATGGCCGGTTGCGATCCAACTATCATGGGTATCGGCCCCATCCCCGCGATCAAGAGGCTCCTGGACCGCAAGGGCATGAAAGTAAGCGATATCGATCTGTGGGAATTTAACGAGGCATTCGCCAGCCAAACTTTGGCCTGTGTCAGGGATCTGGGTATTGCTCAAAATGCGCCTTTCGACAATGTAAACGTCTGGGGCGGCGCGTTGGCGCTTGGCCACCCATTGGGCGAAAGCGGCTGCCGTCTTGTGGTCACCATGAACAATATCATGAAGACCGACTATCCCAAAGCCAAGTACGCTGTGGCTTCGCTCTGCGGCGCTTTCGGTAACGCCAATGCTATCATGTTCAGCAAAGTGTAATGCGATAATTTCTCACCTTAACTGCGCTTGTTAATAAAACGTATGAAGGCGGCCATTTTAAACAAAAAGGACCTTTTTTTTCGATACGTTATTATTGCTTGTGCCCACGCTCTTTTTATGGCGTCATTATTTTTTAACGAATAATTGTTAAAAATATATTGTCAATTCGAACATCATGCTTTATATTATTATTAAACATTCAAGCTAATTTATGCTGGAAAGGAGATTGATAATGAAGACGTACGCCATTAAATATTTAGCACTAGCAGAGAAGCACGCGGAAAAAATGGCAAATAGATGGGTCAAAGATGTTCAGAACAACGCTAAAACGCCAACATATAAAGACAGGGATGAACAAAAAATTACCTATCAATGTGTCAGGTTTTATCAGAATTTCAGTAAGATGTTTCTTGATGAAAAAATTACGGATGATGTATTGAGGTATTTTCGAAGTTATGCTCAGGAAAGTTATGCCATGGGTATCCCTGCAAATGAGACTATTTACGCGCTGATACTGATGAGAAGGCATATCTGGTTATATGCAGAGTTCCAGACAATTTTTAGCGCCGGTATTGATCAACGGCAAGCCCTTGACACTCTTGGCCGGACAATTTTATTATTCGACTATGCAGTCTATGAGGTGACCAAAGAATATCAGGAACTTATGAAGAAGGAAAAAAGTAAAAAATAATGACGCTATAAGAGAACCGTGTTCTTAATATTAGCTTTAAGCTCAGAGAAAGGAGAATATTCCATATGGCAGATTCCATTAAACTACTTGATATTACAGAACAAAACGCCGAAGAAATTGCCGAACATTGGACAATGGATGTTCAGAAAAATAAAAGGACGACACATTATCAAAATTTAACGAAGGAGAAATTGATAGTATACGCCATTGATTTTTACCGCAATTTACGAAATTTGTTAACGGCTGATAACCGATCTGAAATTACCCAGAAATATTTTCAGAAATACGCTAAAAAATGTCATGAAAATGGGCTCCCGTTACATGAATCCATTTACGGATTAGTCCTGATGCGTCGCCACATGTGGCTCTATGCTGATTTTCAAGCAATTTATATTGACGCGCTGGAACACCAACAGGCCATCGACAGCACTATGCGGATTATGCTCATGATGGACTACGCTGTATATGAGATCACGCAGTATTACCTCGATCATATGCCGGAGGAGTCCAAAAAGAAGTCCTAGGCATGCGCGATTTTATAAAACAGCTGTGGAGCCCCTCCCCAGCAGGAGCCGCAGGCTCCCTTTTAATAATGAGACCCAAGCTTCAGAAACAAAGTGCATAACCTAAAGGTCATCTGCGACTGAAGCTTGCTGGTCGATTTATCCCGATAGCGAAGCGTATCGGGATAGAATCAACACCCTGCAAACCTAACACAGGGTAAAATGATTCTATAAAATAACTTCATCACATTTTTTTATTTAATGCAATACCTTTACATGAATTAAGCTACCGGGAGCAAGGCCGGTTTTTTTGGATCTTTTCTGTAATTTAGAACGCATATTTACCTCACGGAGAAGATGCTTTCTTTTTCACTTTTATAATTACGCGGGCGGCAGGTGATTTTCCATCCGGAAAAGAAACACCGGCAGGAAGCACAATTTTCGTATCCAGTGTCGTTGTAAAAAATATTTTCTGCAAGTCAATCGGTTCCGTTTCGATTTTAATTTGTTCGGGTTTAATATTGGACCCGATTAAAACCCGCACTTTTGATGGATAAATGCTCATTCTTTGCAAGGAAAGATGTTCCGCCAAAGAGTTTTGTGTGTTTATATGAACAGGGAAAGTCCAGATAATAGATTTAGAGGCATAAACATGAATTTTCGCGGGGATAATATCGGCAACCGGCAAATTTGATGGCGCATTAACCATATCCTTGCTTAAGGTAAATTCGTGCTTTTTTTCGATAACGGTAGATAAATCCAGAGATAATTTCAGCGAACGTTCGTCAAGAAGACGAAATGCCTGCTGTGGTCCCTGAAGGATAACCTTTGCTTCGGTTACTTGCGGTTCATCAATCTGCCAAGATTGCGGAACATTTTTATATTCAATGGGAATGATAAAATCGCGACGGACAATTTCCCTCTGGTAGCCAAAGGCGACCCACAAAATACATGCCAGACCTAAGGCAATAATTTTCCCCCACGTATTTTCTTTAAGCCAGTTAACGGAAGGATGAGATTTTTTCCCCGGTGTTTTGCGAACATAAAATTGCTCCAATTCCTCATGCAGGACAGCGGCATTTTGAATCGCCGTGAGTGTTTCCAGATGAGCCAGTGATATGGTTCCTTTTTCTTCGGAAACCACGATACATATGGCGTCGGATCTTTCTGAAAGACCAAGCGCCGCCGTATGGCGCAATCCGATATTGCCATATTTTGATGTATTTATAGAAAGCGGCAGGTGGCAGCCAAACTTTGTGATGCGGTTGCCGTTAATTATCACGGCCCCATCGTGGCCGATGGAATGAGGATCGAAAAGACTTTCTAAAAGCGGTTCGCTGACAAGTCCGTCTAAACTTGTTCCGCCGTTGATATGCCTGTCCAGAGGGTCATTTCCCTGCAGAACAATCAATGCGCCAATGCGTTTTTTAGCCAAAGTTGCTGCCGTTTGCGCAATTATTTCCGCTGTTCCTTTCAGTTCGGACAGCGACTGGAATTTTTTCCCGATATTTCCCAGCATGGCCAGTCTCTCAAAAAAACCGCGCAAGTCTTCCTGAAAGATGACGACTAAAACAAAAAGCAAAATAGCAAAAAAACTTTGCAGAACAATAGTGGTGAGATAAAGCTGAAAGAAACGGGCTGCAATATAGACACCGCCCAGAAGTATTATGCCGATGAGCACGAAGCGGGAAGCTCTTGTTTTGAACCAGGTCAGAAGGGTGAAAATCATAAGAGCAATGATCATCACATCCAGAATATCCTGAATTCTGATGCTCTTAACAACAGCTAAAGCGAAATTAAATAAATCCATAAACTTTTCCGAAGTCACTTTAATAATTTTTTCTGATACCATTTTGTTTTCAAAGGATAACGAGGCGGCAAGGAGGAGACTCCGCAGGCGTATATGAAAATACATTGAGGAAGCCGACGCCGCAGCCAACAAAGTTATCCAAAGAAAACGAAATGGTATGAAGCTTATATAAAAATATGCAATCTAGTGTCAAGCAGGATTAACAATCTTGTGTTGACATTTACCGCGATTATCTCATATCTTTCCGATGATGAAAAAAATATCTCATAATAAGCTTACTGCCGGGGGCGATTTAACATCGCACGAAAAGCAGTCGAGGGAAAATGTATGGTGCGCAAAATATGGCTATTTCATTGATCTGGATGCCTGTCGTGCCCGCTCTTTGCAACAAAAGAACTGCCGCCGTTGTTTCGCTTCCTTGATACAAGTGCCGCTGCCTTTTCAGGGATCGAGTTAAAAGAACTCGATCTAACAGAGTGTTATGTTGCCAAAATTATACAATCCCGATACGCTTCGCTATCGGGATAATTCCCAGTAGCCTTTGGCCATTGAATAATTCGGCGAAAAAACTTCAATGCGCCTATAGTGACCTTTAGGTTATTTGCTTTTGAAGTTTTAGTCTCATTACGACTTACAGTTTTCAGAGCGCTGCGCTTTCAATAAGGTGTCATTAATCCCGATAACTATGTTATCGGGATAATTCGCCCATCCAGTTTCAGTGCACTTTGTTTCTGAAACTGGGGGCTCATTAAAAATATATTGACAGAATATTATCTTGTTGCTATATAATCTTCAAATTAACTAAAAACGAAAGGGTGTTATGCAAAAAGCAGTTAAAATATTATCATTGAATAATTGGTGGTGGTGGAACCTTTCAAGGAGGCTTATCCGCCGCTGATCTTTTTTTATAATTAAAGTCAAAGCCGTGGAGAACCTCTTGGATCTTCACGGCTTTTTTATTTTTAGTAATCTATTAAGGCCGTGATAAAAAAATCACGGCCTTAACTATTTTAGGGAGAAATTTATGTACGAACCAAGTTTTTCAGAATTCGAAAAGTTAGCTCAAAAAGGAAATCTGATTCCGGTCTATCAGGAAATATTAGCCGATGTGGAAACGCCGGTTTCAGTTTTAATGAAACTACAAAATAAAGATCACGTTTATCTTCTGGAAAGCGTTGAGGGCGGCGAAAAGTGGGGCAGGTATTCCTTCTTAGGGACGGACGCCGGAGTTGTGTTTAGGGTTCATGGCGATAAAGTCATTATTAAAGAAAAGGGAAGAATCACAACCCGTGAGCACAATGGTAATCCCCTGAGTGGACTTCGCGATTTGCTCAATCGCTATAAGCCCGTTTCTATTCCCGGCCTGCCCCGATTCTACGGCGGTGCTGTTGGCTTCCTGGGATATGAAATGGTGCACTATTTTGAAAAACTCCCGCCAAGTCCGCCGGATGATCTGAATCTGGACGAGGCTGTTTTTGTCATCAGTGATTCCATGATGATTTTTGATAACGTGCGCCATACGATCAAAGTGGTCGCCTGCGCCTATACGGAAGATGCAGATTCCCTCGAAGATAGTTACGCCGATTCGTGCCGGAAGATTGAAGAAATGATCGAAACAATTTCGGCGGAGGTGTCTCATAAAACAGCAGACGCCACGGGAAGTGAAGTTAACTTTGAATCCAATATGACGCCGGAACAGTATAAGGCCGCCATTGAGAAAGCCAAAGAATACATTGTTGCGGGAGACATCATTCAGGTGGTTCTCTCGCAACGCTTTGAGACTGATTGCCGCTCCAATCCGATTGATCTCTACCGGGCGCTGCGTTTCGTTAATCCCTCTCCTTATTTGTTTTTTCTCAGGCTGGATGATCTAACGCTCATCGGATCTTCGCCGGAAGTTATGGTGCGCAAAGAAGAAGAAACTATGGAATTGCGTCCCATTGCCGGGACAAGAAGAAGAGGTAAAACCGAGCAGGAAGACCGCGCATTATCCGATGAATTGCTCTCCGATGAAAAAGAACGGGCGGAACACGTTATGCTGGTTGATCTGGGGCGCAATGATCTGGGACGTGTCGCTCAAACCGGCAGCGTTCAGGTGAATCAATATATGGTTGTGGAAAAATATTCGCACGTGATGCACTTGGTGTCCAATGTGCGCGCACAGTTGGCCAAAGGAAAAGATGCCTTTGATGTTCTGGCGGCGACATTTCCGGCAGGCACCTTGACCGGCGCGCCCAAAGTCCGGGCTATGGGAATTATCAGTGAGCTGGAAAAAGTTAAAAGAGGTCCTTATGGCGGCGCAGTGGGTTATTTCAGCTTCAGCGGTAATATGGATTTATGCATTACAATCCGGACGATGGTTTTAAAAAACGGAAAAATTTATGTTCAGGCCGGAGCGGGCATTGTGTATGACTCCATTCCCGAATCGGAGCATCAGGAATCGCTCAACAAATCACGCGGCATGCTGCAGGCTGTGCGCCTGGCAGCGAGCGGCTTTGAAATTAAGAACGGCAATTAGTGAGTCAGAATTTGCTTTCTAACAGAAAGCAAATTCATTAACGAACTTATCCTGCATGGGCGGGGCTTATACCGTTTATCGGGGCTAGGAGAGAAGAATAATGATTTTAATGATTGATAACTACGATTCCTTTACATTCAATATCGTCCAGTATCTGGGGCAGATGGGCGGGAATGTGGAAGTTTATCGTAATGATAAAATAAAATTGGACGAAATAAAACGTCTGAAACCTGCGGCCATCTTTCTTTCTCCGGGCCCCTGCACGCCTCTTGAGGCGGGAATCACCGTTGACGTTATCCGCGAATTTTATAAAGATGTGCCGATTATGGGAATATGCCTGGGTCATCAATCCATTGGTTACGCTTTCGGAGCGGAAGTCGTGCGCGCCGTGCGCATTATGCACGGGAAAATTTCATCAATTATCAATGACGGCAAAACAATATTTGCCGGGCTTCCCAATCCTTTTACCGCCGGCCGCTATCATTCGCTGCTTGTTGACAGAAAAACATTGCCTGCCTGTCTGGAGATCAGTGCGGAGACGGCGGAGGGCGAAATTATGGGATTGCGGCACAGAGAATATCCGGTGGAAGGCATTCAGTTTCATCCGGAATCCGTGCTGACACCGCAGGGCAAACGCATCATCAGAAACTTTTTGAAATACACAGGGCGAAAGGAGCACTTGTTATGATTAAAGAAGCGATTGAAAAAGCCGTTAAAAATATTGATCTGCGCGAAGCGGTGATGATGGAGGCAATGGACGAGATTATGGAAGGAGTTGCCACACCCGCTCAAATTGCCGCTTTGATTACAGCGCTGCGCATGAAAGGCGAAACGGTGGAAGAAGTCACCGGCGCGGCGCGCATCATGCGCCAGAAAGCGACGCACGTCAATGCCTGCGCGACGACAATTGTGGATACCTGTGGAACTGGAGGCGATAAACTCAATACCTTTAATATATCGACAACTGCCGCTTTTGTGGTTGCGGCGGCGGGAATTGTTGTGGCTAAGCACGGCAATCGCGCAGTCTCCAGCGGTTGCGGCAGCGCGGATGTTCTGGAAGCCCTTGGTGTAAATATCAGCGCTCCTCAGGAAATTGTGGAAGAATGCATTCAGCAAATCGGCATAGGTTTTCTCTTCGCGCCCAAGCTGCACGGCGCGATGAAATACGCGATCAGTCCAAGGCGTGAAATCGGCATTCGCACAATATTTAATATGCTTGGACCGCTTACCAATCCCGCGGGAGCGACCGCCCAGCTTCTGGGAGTGTATGACCCGAAACTTACAGAGATGTTTGCCGATGTGTTAAAAAATATGGGTACAAAAAGAGCTTTTGTTGTTCATGGGCTGGACGGTCTGGACGAAGTCACAATAAGCGGCGAAACCCGCGTGGCGGAACTCAAAGATGGAATTGTCAGAATATATAATATCAATCCGCTGGATTATTTCGGCAGGATCGATCCGCTGGAAACCATTCGCGGCGGCGATCCAACTGTGAATGCCCATATTACCAAAGATGTTCTTTCCGGAAAAAACGGAGTCTGCCGCAACGTTGTTTTGATTAACGCTGCTTTGGCGATTGTTGCCGGAGAAAAGGCGGATAATATCAAAGACGGATTAAAGGTCGCGGCCGATTGCATTGACAGCGGAGCGGCAGTAAAGAAACTGCAATCACTAATTGAAATGAGTAATAGTTAAAAAGTATGATTCTCGACAAAATTATTGAAACCAAAAAAGAAGAAGTGGCGCAATTAGAAAAACAGACATCTGTATCCGCTTTAGAAAGAACAATTGCAATGCTTGAGCCGTGCCGGAATTTCCGGCAGGCGCTAATCTCTGAGGACTGCAACATTATCGCGGAAGTGAAATGCGCGTCTCCATCGCGCGGCAGATTCGTTGCGGATTTCGATCCGGTTAAAATTGCCGGCGTTTATCAACAAAATGGCGCGGCCGCGATTTCTGTGCTCACCGATGAAAAATATTTCGCGGGACATAAAAATTATCTTATACAAATAAGACAAAAGGTGAGGCTGCCGCTTTTGCGGAAAGATTTTATTATTGACCCTTTACAAATTTATGAAACCCGTGCAATCGGCGCGGATGCCATTTTACTGATCGTTCACGTTTTAGGAAAGAAGCTTGCTGAATTTATTTCATCATCACAAGAGATTGGCTTGAATCCTCTAGTGGAAGTCCACACGGAAGAAGAACTGGATTTGGCGCTGGCCTCTGGTGCGGAGATTATTGGAATCAATAACCGGAATCTGGATACATTTGTTACCGATATCGAAACCAGCCGTAAGCTGAGAGAGCAAATTTCTGCCGATAAAATTGTTGTGGCCGAAAGCGGCATTATGACTAGAGCGGACATAGAATATTTGATGCAGGCAAACATCCATGCTTTCTTGATTGGTGAGGCACTGATCACGGCGCCTGACGTCGGGGAAAAACTGCGCGCGTTTAAAAAGGTAAGTTGAAGTGACACAAGTTAAAATCTGCGGGATAACTAATCAAGAAGATGCTCTGTTTGCAGCTAGGTGCGGCGCTGCAGCACTGGGCTTTATCTTTTATCCTTTCTCACCGCGCTATATTAAACCGGAAGATGCCGGAAAAATTATCAGTGTGTTGCCGGATGCGTTGGTGAAGGTCGGCGTGTTTGTAAACGAAAACGTCGCAGAAATAAAAAGAGTAATGGAATATTGCGGACTCGACATGATCCAGTTGCACGGTGACGAAACACCGGAGTTTTGCCGGGAATTTCCATCAGCCCGGGTAATCAAAGCAGTGGAATTGAAAAACGAGGCGGACTTCGTTTACGCCAAAAGTTATCATGTCGGCGCAATATTAGTCGACAGCCGTCATGCTGGACTTTACGGCGGTACAGGCAGGAAAGCGAACTGGGAGTTAGCCTGCCGTGTCAAAAACAAAAAACCGCTAATTCTTTCCGGCGGAATCAACGAGAAAAATATTGCCGAAGCTATGAAGACGGTAGTTCCGGTAGCCTTGGATATTAACAGCGGCGTGGAGTCAGAACCGGGGAAAAAAGATCACGCAAAACTGGCACGAATATTTGATATTATCCGGGCGGCAGATACCACATTGGACAATGCACAATTAATTTTTACGAAGAGGGGAATATAATGAAGACTCAACCTGACCAATACGGACATTTCGGCATTTTTGGCGGACGATATGCCGCCGAGACTTTGATGCCAGCTTTAATCGAACTGGAAAAAGCTTACCGGGCCTGTCAAAAAGATAAAACATTCCAAAAGGAGTTTGAATGGTATCAGCGGGAATATTCCGGGCGCCCAACGCCTCTTTATTACGCCAGTCGTATGTCCGAATCTTTACGAGGAGCCAAAATATACCTAAAACGTGAAGATTTAAATCATACCGGCTCCCACAAAATAAATAACACGCTGGGGCAGGCGCTCCTGGCGCGCAGGATGGGCAAGAAAAAATTCATTGCCGAAACAGGGGCCGGTCAGCACGGTGTGGCCACAGCCACAGTGGCGGCGCTCTTCGGGATGGAATGCAAAATATTTATGGGTGAGGAGGATATTCGCCGTCAGGCGCCTAATGTTTTTCGCATGAAAATTTTAGGCGCGGAAGTGGTGCTCGTGAAAAGCGGCACGGCCACGCTCAAGGACGCGATGAACGAGGCCATGCGCTACTGGGTATCCAGTGTCCGTGATACCTTTTACATCATCGGCACAACCGCCGGGCCGCATCCTTATCCGCAGATGGTGCGCAACTTTCAATCGGTCATTGGACGCGAGACAAAAAAGCAAATTATGAAACTCGAAGGCCGGAATCCCGATGTTTTGATTGCCTGTGTGGGAGGAGGCAGTAACGCCATGGGAACTTTCTATACGTTCCGAGATGAAAAGAATGTAGCCATGTACGGCGTGGAAGCGGCTGGTCACGGTTTGCATACCCCCGAACATTCGGCCAGCATCAACGGCGGCAAAGTCGGGGTTCTGCATGGAAATAAAACTTATCTCCTGCAGGATGAACACGGGCAGGTGCGCGACGCCTATTCGATTGCCGCAGGTCTGGATTATCCGGGAGTCGGGCCGGAGCATGCCTATTTTCATGAAACAAAAAGAGTAAAATATGTCACGATAACGGATAAAGAAGCGGTTGCGGCTTTTTCTTTTTTATCCCTCAAAGAAGGCATCATTCCCGCGCTGGAGAGCGCGCACGCAATTGCTTATGCCATGAAGATGGCACCCAAAATGGCCAGAAATAAAATAATCGTCATTTGTCTTTCGGGACGTGGCGATAAAGACGCACAGACAATTATAGAAACAAATGCACTTTAATGTTTCTGTACGGATAATCCCCCTTTTGTAAAGGGGGATTGAGAGGGATTCAATGAAACTCGCTGAAAACAAGTATTACGAAGTTTGAAGCGAAAGTTGAATTGTCCCAGGAGCGAAGCGACACGGGATAGTGAGCACAAAAAATAAAAGTTTCTAACCCTCCTTTACTAAAGGAGGGTTAGAAACATAGGTACAAACTGTTAAGATAGTTTACCGGGTACATGGTTTAGACTAAAATGAAATGAGGAAAATTATGGGACGAATTGGAGATAAGTTTGAAGCTTTGTGCGGCAGTAAAGAAAAGGCTCTAATTGTTTATCTGACGGCGGGCGATCCGTCGCTTAGCGTCACAAAGAAATTAATTTTGGGTTTGGAAAAAGCTGGAGTTGATATTCTGGAAATTGGAGTTCCTTTTTCCGATCCCACCGCCGACGGGCCGTTGATTCAGATGGCATCACAACGCGCCCTGAAATCCGGAACCACTCTGGAAGGCGTATTGGACTTAGTCACCGAAGTGCGCAAGGTTTCGGAAATTCCTATTGTGCTGTTTGGTTACTTTAATCCGATTTTTGCTTACGGCGTGAAGAAGTTCGCACATATCGCGCGCAAGGCCGGAGTGGACGGAGTTTTGGTAGTTGATCTTCCCTATGAAGAAGCAAAGGAACTGAGAATTTATACGGATGCGGTCGGTATCGATTTCATTTCTCTTATTGCTCCGACGACCGGCAGCGAACGATTAACAAAAATTGCCGCCGATGCGACGGGATTTCTCTATTATATTTCCATAACCGGCATTACAGGCACTGCCGCGCCGAAAATTGACAATATAAAAACTAAAGTGAACAAAATCCGCAAAATAACCAAATTGCCGGTAGCCGTGGGCTTTGGCATATCAAAGCCGCAACAGGCGCGGGAGATCGCGCGCTTTGCCGACGGCGTTGTCATCGGCAGCGCCGTTGTGCGCCTGATTGACGAGAACAAAAATAATCGCGATCTGGTGAAAATTATTTCCGGTTACGTAAGTGGAATAAAGAAAGTCTTGCGCTGATTGGGTACCTTACTGGTAAATAAATAGAACAGTAATTTATTCATCCATATATTAATGTCTCATAGCAAAAACGCGTAAATCATTCTTGATGTAGTATCGCGCATTATATTTTTTAAAAAGGCTTTCAGCATTCAGAAGAAATTCTGCCCAGTTCACTTTATTTTCGTATTCCTTCATGTGATTAAGCTTGCCAACTTTCCAGAAACGCACAAATCTATGTGCCATCTTAATGACATCAAGTGCTTGTTCCGGATCAATGACTGGTTCGAGGCTGACCCAAGTAAATATACCTGCCTTATTCGCTCTTTTAAGAACATCCAAACGATCATCAACAGGTGATGCTGAAGGTTCCCATTCCTTTCTTATTTGATCATCAGAAAAGATGAGCGTAATACCTAAATGTGTATCCGACTTTTTCATAAGTGCCATATCTTCCTGAATAAGGTCGGCACAACCTTTTGTGAGGATCTGGCTTTTCAGCCCGTATTTATGCACAATGTCCAACGCCTGTCTGGTCAAGCGTTCCTGACGCTCAAGAGGCTGATATGGATCACTTAAAAAAGAAAATAGAATGCGCCGTTTGTCGCCACGTAATTTAACAGCGTCTTTTTCAAAATATTCTATAACCTTTTGGCGGGGCGTTACTTCCGAATGCCATTTATCGTCCGTTGTCCGCATACAGGCAGGCGCATAGCAATAACGGCAACCATGCGTGCATCCCATGTATAGATTACACGCTAGATCAGCATATTCCCTGGCGCGCCCTTTTGGTTCATAGACGACATTCATTTGCCCTCTCCCTTGAAATATTTAACTATTTCTACTGCAGATTTTTTCCATGCATTGTACGATATATGGAAATCCTGCTTCGGCAATATTTTGTTTTTAATCATTTCATTCAATGCATCTCTCGCATGTAATGCAAGCATACCATTTTGCAGGGCAAAAATGTAGATATCTTTATTTGTAGTTAAAATCCGATCCAATATTGCTTTTTCGAGTTCCTTTTCAAATACTTTTATCTTTCTAGGAATATCATCTTCCTCAAATAATGATGGTTGCCGCGGGTCGATACCATCCCCATCAATATCAAAATTTGCATCGCCGCCGTGATTCCATGCAACTTGTAAAAATTTATCAATACCGCGCGGGTGACCGGAGCCAAAAACAAGGCCATAGACATTTGCACCTTTTTTTATTGAGTATGATCCTAAATAATATTTTATGCCGACAGGTATCCACTACGATAAGCATTCGCCAACAAACGATGCACATTGTTGATGTTCATTTTTTTAATATCGTCATCTGTAATCGGCACGTATTTACGTAGCTTAGTCTTAAACCGATTGACCACAGAAGATGAAATAAAAAAAATTAAATCCGTTTTAGGCATTGCTACAATACTTCTGAATATTGCTTCGGTGATTTGATCCACACCGTTTTGATCAAGAAATAAAAGATTTGCCGCTCCCGATTTCATATTCGGGCCCCATTGGTCAAAAGCATCGTGAAAAGTGCATTGCTTTTCGAAAAATTCAACATGCGGTAGTAATTGTTTTTGTTTGTCAAGAAATGCTGCTAAATTTTTAAATTTGTTCGTGTCTCGTTCATTAAAATATAAACGGATTTTATTCTTTATCACGCGCTGATTTAATGTCTCACAAATTTCATTACAGGTAATAACCGGGCTACCCGGTTTTCCTGCCGTGTCACTGCCGGGTCCGGCAAAAAAGTCAAAAACTTGTAATCTGTCCACATATGGCGAATTAATGAAAACATAAACCCACTCACGCAGATAGTCGCGATAGAGGTCCAACTTGTCTTGTGTTCCTTCATCATACGGTTTTTTGTGCAAATCTCGACGTGGCATATCAGAATTCCTTTTCATTACGAAATTTGGACTGCCTTTTTAATCTGCAAACAAAATCTTTTGAATTTTAGAAAATTTATCTATCTTAATAAGAAATCGCTTTCTTTAAGAAGAAAGATAGGAAAGTTCCATTTGTATGTCAATATATTTTCTACTTGCGGCATGTATTTATCTTTTAATTCTGATTTGGCGGCTATACAAAAAGATCTTTGTAGTGTCTCTTATCCTCCTCCTGCTTATGCAGTCTTTTCTTTATTAAGCTTCACCGCAAACCCTTGCCAGTAATGGATTCCCCAGTCAGGCAGACAATGACAAAAATCTTTTAGATTGCCACTGCGACTGAGAGTCGCTTCGCAATGACAAAGAAGATGAATTGCATTCTCCTCTGAGCCCAACTACTTCTGACAGACCATCTCCTGCCCCTTTTCTAAAAGCGTTTCGCTTTCGTGTCTCCTTTCATTTTTATTTTCATTGACAATGTCTGTCTGCCTCTTTAACATAGGCCCATATGATCCAGCAGCCACCTAAATATTGGAGCGTTCCCCCAATCCAATTTGTTGACTCAGCTTAATGCGAAAATGGACGGATTAAGCAGTGCTGAAGCAAAACAACGGCTGATATAGTACGGCGCAAACCTCCTGAAGCCAGCGAAACGGTCTGACACGCTGGCGCTGCTGGTTGCCCAATTCAAAAGTCCTATTATCCTGACCTTGATTTCTCCGGCAGGAGCAAACATGACACGGTCTTTTATCTCACACCTCTACTTCTTAGTATCATGCACCTTCCACATATCTTCATCGCTAAAGCAGCGCTCTGACTCATCCGGGCTCATGGCATCCTTTTCCATGTGCCTGCGGTGATAGGGCTGATTGAGTATTTCATCATAATATTCATGCTGGATCATGAGGTTCATGATCTGGCTCGTGCCTGTCCATATCAGTGAAAGCCGCACATCGCGGAGCGCTCGCTCGATCGGATAGACTTCTGTATACCCCACGCCGCCTAAAATCTGCATGGAATTGTTCACGATGTTCCATGCGGCCTCAGTAGTGAACCGCTTGGCCTCGCTCACGATCCTGCGCTTGTTTGTATAATCTTCATCCACAGCTCTGGCAGCCATATGGGTAATTGCGCGCGCCGCATCGAGCTGGGTAATGGAATCCGCAACCATAAAATTCACTGCTTGAAATTTATTGATGGACTTGCCAAATGCTCTGCGCCTGCTCGAGTAACGTACCGCAAGATCAAGCGCGCCCCAGATGCCGAGGCATCCTGCGGCAGAAGTCAGACGCTCAGGAATCATCATCTGATTGAAACAGAATGCGCCGCCATGGAGTTCTCCTATCAGATTCTCCTTCGGCACTTTTGCATTACGGAACACCAACCTCCCTGTCCCCCCGCCCCTGCAGCCGAGAAGGCCATAGTGATACTCTGTTTCCACACCGGGTCCTTTGTCAATAATGAGCAGGCTGATGCGGTTATATTTGTGGGCGTTTTCGTCAAAATTCGTCTTACAGTACACGAGAAAAAAGTCTGAACCATCCGCACCGACCACGAACCGTTTCTGCCCATTCACAATGAAGTGATCGCCATCAAGTTTTGCCCGCGTGGTAGCTCCGAAGAAATCAGACCCCCCTCTGGGCTCGGTTAATGCTTCAGCAGCAACGAGTTTTCCTTCAATATACGGCTTCAGATATTTCTCTTTCTGTGCATCAGTGCCAAAATGATTGAGGGCTTCACCCACGATCGAGGGCATGACAAATGCGCAACCCAGGGCCATGCCAAGGCAGCCGATTTCTTCGGTTGCCGCAACCTCAGCAACCCAGGACATTTCCCTTCCGCCCCATTTTTTAGGAAAGCGGATGCCCCGCAGATTAAGCGCTGCAAGCTTTTCTACAAACTCTTTTCTAGGATAAACAATTTCATCCTTGTCCATTTTTCGCAAAAAATCGCTTGTTATTTCCTCACGGACAAACTTTTTCACCTCATCTCTAAGGGACATTTCTTCCGGTGTGAGCATAAAATCATACATGGCGCGCCTCCTTTTTTATTTACCGTGGAAGTAAGATTTACCGTTTATCTTTACACCTGCTGTCAAGATAACATCGTCCTATGGCACATCAGCACAGGAATAAACTCCACCTGTTTTCTTTTTTAGTTCCTTTAGCTTTGTTCTTTTCTTTCCTGCTCAATAAATTTCAGCGTATTGTTGAAACTGAGCATGCCCGGAAAAGAAATATAGTTTTTATATTTTTCTTTCAGGACAGCCTGTTTTTCTTTATTACCAATCGAATCTCCTATCGAAACAAAATAGTCCTTCATCACAACAAGCGCATTTTGACCGGCAACAGGCCCGTGACCGGGAACTAATGTCTTTATCTGGTATTTTTTTGATAGCGACTCCAGAGTGTTGATCCATAAAGCGACTTTAGCTCCGCTTTTGGCGATCAGTCCCGGATGCATATTATTAAAAACCAAATCGCCCGTTACCAGGAGTTTACGGTTATCAAAATAGACTACCACATCATTCCAAGTATGCGCTCTCCCCACATTATAGATATGTACGGTTTCGCTACCGATCTTCAGTTTTTTTTCTTCACCGGGTTTTATAGTGATATCCGGATACCTGCTGGTTTTGCTTGCGTCATCAGCCCACTGCTTGTTTGTGTATTCACCGGCTATGATCTTTGCCTGCGGGTAAAGAGCGTTGCCACCTGTGTGATCGACATGGTCATGAGTATTAATGATGGTAATGTCTTTGGCTTTGATTTTCTCTCTGAGAATTTTTGCCGCGCCTTTCATTTTGGTATCCACAACCAGCGCGGCAGATCCATCTTCGGAGGTAAGCGCAACAGAATTGCCGCCTCCACCCAGATAAATTGTTAATTGTGGATCATATTGGATTGTCTCAACCTTCATAAAGCGCTGGTAGGATTGCCAGACGTAAAGGCCGCCCGCTACAATGACAACTACAATCAACAACCCAACTATTTGCAGAACTTTTTTCATATTCCCTCCTTGAAAACTTATCAGTTTATGTCGCTTCTAAAAATATTATTGGCAGAAACTGTGTTGGTCTATTTTGATGTATACTAAAGAGTACGAAAATTTGTGTCAAGGCAAAAACTTGCCAGAGAAATGAATTAAAAAATTCTCTGAAAATCGTGCAAAACAACTTAATAATTCTTCATAATTGAGGATTACGGATGGAAAGAGTATAGACTAAGACACTAGCCGCAATTCAACACAGTGGCTCTTTGTTATTTAGGACAAGCAATGTTTGCTTAAAGCAGACTTGTAAATTAATAGGTATGCACTATGCTTATTGTGAAACTCCAATTCTAATGAAACTCAGATATTACAAGCGCAGCACAGTAATATCTGTAAGTTGAATTATCCCACGTGCGAAGCTAAGTGGGACTATAACAAAGCGCACTGAAGCTTGCAGGTCGAATTATCCCACAGCTTGCTACGAAATGTTTACAAAGCTTGCTTTGGGGTTAATCCCGCGGTTTAAAATCCCCTGGCTTCAGCTGGGGGAGGAATGCGGTGTAACCCGCGGGAGGTCGCATTATTGTGGAGAGCCTCCGGCCCCTGCCGGAGGGGGCTCCACTATCCGTGATTATAGTTACATAATTTCTCTGTATATTTTCCATTCGTCGCTTATTTTTCTCAGCTCCAATTTCTTCTTACTTTTACTGTTGAGTATTGAAGAATTGTAATATTGAGTAAATACTGCCACGGCAGTATTTACACCCGCTGATATTTGCAAATTATCAATGCGAATATTTATATTTTTACTGTTCTGGCGCACAGCGGCTTTATGAGAAATCCAGGCACTTAAGTCCATTTCTTTTGAATGGAAATTTGAGGCATAACAACTGCGGTAAGTTTTCATATCGCCCGATTTCCAACTAGTTACCCATTTAGTTAGCAAATTTCGGACAGCTTCTTTGGGGATAGATTTTGTCTCATTTTGTTTAACATCAACTGGTGCAAGATTCTCAGTTGTGACAACTGGTGCGTTAGCGGCAACAGGTGCGGCAGTGGCAACAGGTGCAGCAGTAGCAGTAACGGCTTCATTGGAAGCAGTTGGCTCCTTAACTTTGGCGTCAGCAACAGGAGTAGCAGGTTCCTCAACCTTGGAAGCATCAACAGCCTCCTTTGGGGTAAGTGGAAGAATTGATTTCTCAACCTTAACTTTTTTTAATGCGGGATATTCAGAAATGAATGATTTCATATCTTCATCAAATTTATCTTCAACAACAACATCAAATGTTCCAGAAGAAAAACCTGCTATAGATTGATCTATAAAAGGGGTATCGCTCCCGGCACTTATTTCGGCATTATTTTTCTTCTCACGGAGCGTAATGTCAAGATGCCCTAAGTAACTTATTGAATTTGGCTTAATCTCTGTTTTTAAATTTAACTTGGTATAACCAAATCCAGAAGTCAACGTAGGAATTCTGTAAGTCGTATAGAGACCATCAATATTATATGTACCACTCTCCAGTTCATAACTCAGTAAATATTCGTTGAAATGTTTTTTTTCTCTTTTATAAGGTTTATAAGGACTTCCGGGGTTGGAAAGAAAATCGTGTCTGCAGTTTGGTTCAGATTGCGGGCAAATAACAACGCTCAGCAATTCTAACTGACGGTTTGGTTTATATTGGTTTGATATTCTGACGGAAAGCAAAGCAATTGATTTTTTTGTGAGATTAATGTCGGACTTGCCTTTGGTGAGAGCCATTTTGTTGCCAGCACAACCACTCATAGCAAAGACTAAACAAAAAATAAGCAGAAACCTGTTCTTAATCATAAAATTCTCCATACATTAGGATTAACACATAATGCACTGCAATTGAGCAGTGCCCGCAGGGCCGTCTAAAGTTTTGCCCTGCCACGATAATTGTACCACATGTTAAGCTAGAGTTCAGCCGTTTTTTTGAATATTACAGATTGAAGTCTTGCATCTTTGTAAATATTCTATACTTTGAAAGAAGCGAAAACGTTCATTGAAAAATGGCGCATGGAATACAATACGTTCAGGCCACACAGTTCTTTGAATTACCGTCCTCCAGCGCCAGAGGCGTACCTGAATTGAGAAATAAAAAATGACTGAATCCTAACTTAACATGTGGTACAAGGATTTGGGTCAGATCACGAGTATGAACGCAAGGCGAGTGTAACTTAGTGGGGTGTCCACTTTTTCGGGGTAAGATCAATTCGTAATCAATTAGGCGGTTCTTAACTATATGCTTGCCAGAAAAATGAGTATTTTGTTAAGGAATACCTATCATCATATAAAGGATTGTAGAAATTAAATGACATTCAAAGGCATTGTAACAGTTATTCGTGTTCCTTTTCTGATTTTAGCTTTGATACTGGGCATTCTCGGTTCCGCCGTTGCCTGGTATGAATCGATACGCTATGGTTCACCCTTCAATATCTGGTATGCTATACTCGCCACATTCGGTTTGCTGATTGCCCATGCGGCGGTAAATATTTTTAATGATTATTTCGATGCCCGTAGTGGTTTGGATTATAAAACCAGTCGAACCCCTTTCAGTGGTGGCAGCGGTGCCGTGCCAAGCGGTTTGCTGACAATTCAACAGAGTCTTTGGCTTGGTATTGCCTGTTTTGTGTTACTTGTACCCATAGCCGTGTTCTTCATAATGAAAACTGGTTGGATGCTTTTACCATTGCTGGTGTTAGCCATGCTTCTGATTGTCTTTTATACACCTCTTATACTGAAAATGGGTTATCCAGAATGGTCACCCGGTCTGGGATTGGGTATACTGCCTGTTATGGGCGCTTATTTTGTTCATACCGGCGAATATACTCTTACCGCTTTCATCGCATCAATGCCTTCATATTTTCTGGTGCATAATCTACTTTTACTCAACGAGTTTCCGGACGTTGAAGCGGACATGACGGTGAACAGACGGACGTTGCCCATTGTTATCGGAAAGAAAAGGGCCGCTTATTTTTTCTCGCTGTATACTATTCTAGTTTATATCTGGGTCGTCTGGGCGGTAACTTACCATCATATGCCTGTATTCACACTTCTATCTCTGCTTACTCTGCCCATTGCTGTCCATGTAATAAAAGGCTCATTCCGGTATGACGATATGGAGATATTCCTGGATGCCATGAAGAAGAATGTCTTGTTGATATTGCTGACCCAGGCGCTTATTGCGGCAGGATACATTTTGGGCGGAATATTACTGGATTAACAGCACAAAAGGTATTTACTCCGTTTTAATATGGAATACTTTAAACAAGATATCAGATGCATATGAAAGCATTTCGGGAACAAATTATAAACTTTATATATAAGGTAGTAACTGGCACAAAAAGAATGCGCCTGCTTCTTACCCCGCTATTCGCCTCTATTTTTTTCTGCATCGTATTGCTGTTGATATTTACCTCTTTTTATCTGGACCGTTTTTTGGGATTGCCAGAATTTATTTCAAAACCTTTCAGCATAGTTGTTTCCCTGCCCTTTTTGATTATAGGTGTCCTCTTATGGTTGTGGTGCGCGGGGAAATTCTTTAAAATAAAAGGAACTCCTGTACCGATAAATCCTCCACCGAAACTGGTTACCGACGGCCCTTACGCTTATTCGAGAAATCCGATGATGACGGGTCTTTTTATGGTAATGGCCGGGATTGGTATTTACTTCGGCTCGATAACACTCACATTTATAATGACACCGCTGTTTGTTTTCATGAGTATTCTTGAATTCAAAAACCTTGAAGAACCGGAACTTGAGAAACGTTTTGGGAAAGAATACTGCGAATATAAAGCGAAAACCCCTATCATTATTCCAAAGATTCGCTGAAATATTTACGCTAACCCTTATTTAACTCCCAATAATCATGTTTAAGATTTTATAATAAATCCTAGTTGTAATGCAACATAGATAATGAGATGACCAATTTATTGAAGTGTGTGGTTGCAATTAATTTTTGCATGACAACTAGAAAATGATATTAGAGGGTAATCCGCGGTTTATTAATAAACCGTAATCTGAAGACTTGTAGGGTATGCCGTGTAA
>PLGI01000150.1 GCA_003139775.1 Syntrophaceae bacterium
ATGTAGCTAGAGGGAGGTGTAAATCGTACGATCGTTACTTGTGGGGCATTTACGTGGTCGTTTTTTTATACATCGTCCGCCAAGTGCTGCTTGCCGACTTTTTCTACCAGTTTAACGTAGACATCAGCCGGAGCATAGCGATCGGCTGGATTTACTTTGCAATTTTTCAACTATTATCTACTGTAATGTTATATCATTTCCTAGTTGTCATGCAAAAATTAATTACAACCACATACTTCAGTAACTTGCTAATCTCATCATCTATGTTACATTACAACTAGGAAATGATATAACATAAAATAGCAATATTAGGAAAACAACATTTCAGGGAAAAGTGGTTAAAAAGTCTTTACATCTGGTGTCAAATAAACTTCGTTCTCTAGCAAGAGATGACATTCAGTCTGCGAGCAAGCCGTTTGTGCTCCTCAGGCGTGATCCACGCTACGCGGAGATAATTGGAAATGGCATCATCGTTCAATCCGATGCGGCGAGCCTCCCGCACGGTTACTTGATAGGCCTCGATTTCGGTTTCTCGATCCACGTAAGCCATTCTCTCATCGTAAAGATTTCGTCCTTGTAGGTATTGCTTGACGTGGCATAACTCGTGAATGATATCCAGATATAAGATCTCTTCGGGGGAGCAGCGCAAGTATTTCAGACCAATAGTAATGGTGCCGTCATTGTTATCCACAAACATCTCATTTGGCTCGTCCACCATAATCACCTTAATGTTCTCCATGACCCCTGAGATTTCTTTCGCGTCAGCAAAGATGACAGACAGAATATCATAAGTGCGGATATCCGTAAAAACATCCTCCAGTCTGTATTGCCCTGGTTCAAGCCTATGGTTGATGCGATAGGCATTTTTCATAGAATTGTTTCACCTCACTTACACGTATTTTGGGTCTCAAGGCGAAGTGACGCGGCTAACTCGAAGACACCCTGATCTCCTTCCTGTAAATCTGTTATGATAACCAGATTACTCATTGAACTCCAGTTCTGAGACTGGCACGATATTTTTTTAAGATGCATTCCGGGCCGTAAGAGCTTTTTGTCTGCCGTAAATTTTTATTGCCCATATCTTCTTCCAGATTCAGATATTTATATTGCGACTGCAATTTTATGGCCGTGTCGTTGAACATAAACTCATAAATGCCGTGATAGTTTTGGGAGGCCTTGGCAAAGTGCAGACAGAACGTATCTTTATTCAGCGCCTCACCTGTAATGAAACCAGCCGGTTTATTTTCAATGTAATATATTGTGCCCCACAGCGCAAGCTCTGAGAAGTTTTGTAAAGCTTCCTCACATACCGCAAAATCGGTGCTACTTGCAACCAAAACAGATTCTTCCTGCCACTGTTGTAGGATGGTTATAGCATCTTGAGAATTGGCCGCGCCAAGAGGTTGATCGGATGGACGGTATGCCCCGAAGAACTGATGCAGATGATTACGATGACGCGTATATTGTTTTCCGGCGAATGACGCCATGTTCCCTGTCAGGTAAATATAATCCGATTCGCCGTCCTCGAATGATATGCAAAATTTATCTTTTGGAAAAAAAGACAACCATTCTTCGGGGATTGGAAAGAAAAAATTGCCGTCATTCAATAAGTGTCTGAGTGTGTCCGGAGAGCAGGACTGCGGATTATCCAGCGGCATGATGTAATTCTGATCCTGAAGGTTGAATGCCGAAATGAACGTGCCGCAATCTGTCATTAATATCTCATGCCGGTAGGTATTTCGGAACAGATAGATATTGGCGAAGGCGTAATCTGATATGTTTAAATTCATCTGTCGGAAGCGTTTGACAAGAAGTGGCCGGTGCTTCAGGTTAATGGTTTCGGTAGTATCCATAGGATAAGATGTCTTAAGTCCTTTCGAGTTCTTCACTCAAAGATTGAAAAAGTCCGTCATTTTTTTATTCTAATAATATCCAAACGCCACTTTTCCCGATGAGTTGAGTATCAATAGTTTCCGTCTATTTGGCAAAGTACTGTCGAACTTTCTTCGCAATCTGGCGATCCGTCATCTTATCAACTGTTTCAACATCTATGATGCGTCCGCCCAGTTTACTTTTTTCAAGACGTTTCTTCAATTCGTCCTTTGCCTCACCAGGACCAAATATCAGAATGGATTCTGCGTCACGAAGACCTGCAATTACCGCTTCGTAGTAAATGTTGAGATGCCCCGTAAGCATCCTCTGACGGCTATCGTCTGCCGGCACTTTAAGTGATTCATAGCGGCCCTTAAGAGGCGAATCACCAGAACGTTGAAGCTGTTTCTCAACCTTAGATACTATCAGCCCTACCTCTTCACCTTTATCCGAAACAGTCACGATAATGGCTTTCCGATGGTCAATCCATAAACCTACTTTGGTTTTCATCGCTTCTCCTTATATATTGGCCTTATAAAGCTAATGTCTTTTTTTAAAATATTATTACCAAAAAACGCTGTTAGTTTGGCATCCATTCCGTCCGGCAAATATAGATTCCCAGCCATTTTCAGATTGATGTTTTTGAGTTTTACTTGCTTTTTCATAACCGTCTACTTTTTGTATGTTTATGTAATAGCTTTTATCTGTTTGACTGGATGCATTCAAAATCCCCTGAGTAAAGTGCACATCAAAATCTGTGAGAAAATGTCCGGATTTATGCCTTTTGCGTTGAAACCAACGTGTTTCGTTTCACTGCTCTCCCTGACCGTAATTTTTGATATTCCATCAATGACAACGACACATTGATCCTTGACGGAAAGGTCCGCATGGAAGCCAAACATATCGAAAGCCTTCTCAATGATCATCATATGCCGATCCATTATTTGCTTGCCCATGGTAAGACCGGATGTACAATTAAATAGATCCCAGATCAAGCTGACGGAAATATCAACCTTTTCTTCCCCTAATATTTTGTAATTCGCATATCCGAGATAACATGCACATAATGTAAATTTGGGAAGGATTGATAAATCATAAATCTCGCCGTTTGCCTGAATGTCCATGGGTATTGTCCCCTTCTTCACAACCTTGATGCCGGAAAGGTGGGATAGCATCTTGATTTCCGACAGAGGCATTATCGGGCCGGATTCTTTATGCTTTTCATGCGAATGATTATTTTTCATAAACACCTCCCCATCTTTTTTATTTTACTAAATTTTACAATTGTTACGTTTTGAGCCGATTGAGATATCAAAAATATTTTTATTTGTTAGACTAATTCATAGTGTTTTCTCGCACACTAATTTCACTGATTTCTGAACTTAACCATGCTTGTCGTGCCAATAGGCTGGCAAGTTGGTTAAGGTCATGCTTTTCTTGAATGTTTCCCAATATCATATATGATACGGTTTCTTTTTCTTTTAGAAGCTCTTGTTTTGTCATTTTTACGCCCTCAATTTATAGATAAAATTAAACATAAAGGGAAAAATCCCCATAAGATTTTTGTCATTGCTGCTGGCCCCCTCACTGATTAGTCCTATGATATTCACGGATAAATATTGAATCATTAATCGCTAATCTATTGTTGCCGTTAAACACTCTATCTGGCTTGTTACCCATTATCGGGGCCGCCCCTACTTTTACCCACTCTGTGTTACGTTTGAATTCAACAATCTCTTTCGATTTAATCAGACTGTCCAGCATAGTATCATTGACGTAATCATAATGGTTATCGGTACGAACAACTAACATATTCTCACCTCCTCGCGTTTTTCAGAAAGGACACTCATTCGTATAATGACCAACATCATACAGATAGTAATAGCAAGTAGTCTGCCAACAACTGAAAATAATAATAAGTTTTAATTCATCCTTTAATAGTAGGTGTTTATATTAATAAGAGGGAACAATGGGGATGTATGAAATGATTCGTTTGGCCTCAATATGCGGTGGAACCTCAACATGCTGAGGGATACTTTGATGGGATATGGATAGATCGGCCGTATGTGTTGATAGACGTCCGTAATCTCGAGGGTAGTTTGGGATGCGCAAAAACGCATCTTTTTGTCAGCAGTATACTTTCCGATAAGCCCAAAATAAAAACTGCTTTTGTTGATATTGCTGAGAATGCCGATTATAATTCATTTCATGAGATTACAGCAACCAATGCTGGTCTGCCATTCAAGTCGTTCACCAATATAGATGCTGCGAGAGGTTGGCTTAAGAGCAGGGAAAACAAATTTTATAGCGGAGTCTCTCTCACATCAGTAGGGTTATGGTCTTGCATAATACCTACAAAAAGGGTAAAAAAGACCTTGCCTATTTTTTCTACATTGGGTCTGCCCGGAAAAATAAAGAATCCTCAATTCTAAGGAATTTCAAAGGAGGTAAGTTCCAATGACTATAGTTGCAAATACAGTGGTCATCTTGGTTGCTCTTCTTCATATATATTTTCTTGTTCTGGAAATGTTTCTCTGGGATAAACCATCCGGTTTAAAGGCATTTGGGCAATCTAAAGAAAAGGCAGAAACCACCAAAGTTCTTGCCGCAAATCAAGGTTTGTATAACGGATTTTTGGCAGCTGGATTGTTGTTGGGTGTCGTACAGGGGGATGACGGTACCTATTTCAAGTTGTTCTTTTTATCTTGTGTGATTGTGGCCGGTGTTTATGGGGCATTAACTGCTAGTCGCAAAATTCTATTCATTCAGGCCCTGCCAGCTTTTATAGGTTTAATTTTAGTAATTTTATCTTAGTGGTTGAGCGGCGTTCGCCATAACAAGCTAATCCAGCGGATGGCTTTCAGCCACCGCTGATCCACACATTGAGCTGCTCGTATAAAACCATAAACCAGTTAACCATGAGGAGAAGAGCCATGAAAGCCAAAAATATCGTATTCATACATGGCATGTATATGAACTCGTTGTGTTGGGAACATTGGGTTACTTACTGTCAAGCCAAAGGTTACACGTGTCTTGCCCCAGATTGGCCTGGTAGAGATCAACTGATTGATGTCCTTCGCAAAAATCATCCTGACCCGCTACTGGGCCAACTCACATTGAACAGAGTTCTTGACCACTTCGCAGACACCATCAAGACGCTAGATGAAAAGCCTATCATTATTGGTCACTCAATGGGGGGACTAGTCGTGCAATTATTGCTTCAAAGAGATTTAGCCGCCGCTGGAGTTGCGATTGATTCTGCACCACCTCTCGGTGTATTCACCACCAAGTGGTCCTTTCTAAAATCCAATTGGCCACATATTACTCCATTCGTTTCTCAAAATAGTCCAATCGAGATGACATTTGAGCGCTTTCAGTATACATTCGTTAATTCATTTCCATTGGCAGAACAAAGAGCGGCCTACAAGAGATATGTCGTACCTGAATCTCGCCGTATTCCACGCAATTCACTAACGGCAAGAGTTGATTTCAAGAAATCACATCCGCCGCTGTTGCTGATTGCTGGTTCTGCTGACAATATAATCCCCGCTTCGCTTATCAAATCCAACTATACCAAATACAAGAGATCATCTTCAATTACCGATTTCAAAGAGTTTGCTGGACGGACTCATTTCATCATTGGGCAAAAGAACTGGGAAGAAGTAGCGGAATACATTCTTGAGTGGCTGAATGAAAGGGGAGTGTAATAGCCTACCATAATCAAAAGTCACCCAACAATGGCATGGAGAATAAAATGGAAAACATACAATTATATTTTAAGGCAGAAAGAACGGAGAGTTTGGTTTTTATAGCAATTGGTATAATTGCATTTGCCGCTTGTATTTATTTCCTTTTTTCTTTTAAAAAACCGTTTTATACGGGAATTGCCTGGCCATTAATCATTATTGCGGTTATTCAATTATTTGTTGGTGGCGCAGTTTTTATTCGCTCGCCAAAAGATATCGCTTGCGTAGAAATAATGTACTCAACTAACCATCATGCCCTCACAACTGAAGAAATTCCAAGAATGGAAACCGTGATGAAAAACTTCGCAGTTTACCGCTGGGTAGAAATTGCGCTGACCGCCATTGGAATAATTTTAATCTTAACGCAATTTTGGGGAAGTATGGGTCAAGGAATCGGAACGGGATTATTCATCCAATCGTTGTTGATGCTGGTGGCCGATTATTTTGCTATGAAGCGTGGACAACAATATTTAGATTGGCTTCAGGAATTAGTTAAAAATATTCATTAAATTGTCTATATCTGGGTTATTCAAGACCTGTCATATTTAATAGTATGAAGCTCTTTTGCAGGGGTGAAGGGAAAACGACTAAAACTCAATCCACCATACTCGCGCTTCGTGAGCCGGTGATCATTTCGTTGCACCTTTCGAATAAG